>JACCYU010000201.1 GCA_013696315.1 Gammaproteobacteria bacterium
CTGCACGAGCGTCCGGCGCAGGCCTGGACCTTGCGTGATCTCGCCAGGGAAGTGGGACTTTCGCGCTCCGCTCTCGCCGAGCGTTTCACGCACTTCGTGGGCCAACCACCCATGCAGTACCTCACGCAATGGCGGATGCAGTTGGCGGCTGGACTGCTGGCTCGTGGCACAGCCAACATGGCAACGGTCGCAATGGAGGTCGGCTATGAGTCCGAGGCTGCTTTCAACCGGGCTTTCAAAAAACTAACCGGCTTTCCGCCCGCCACTTGGCGTAAGCGCCAAACCCAACAGGGCCTAGCCGCGGCCGGATAGCAGTGACTTGCGGGGCGCGTGCAGCGAGCTATGCTCAAGCCGGGTAACAGGCATGGCGCACCCGGAGCATTTGAGATATGAGCCCACGCATTGCTGTACCGCACGCTGTCATGGCGTTTGCCCTGGTCGCCGCGCTGACGGTTAAATTTGTCCTACTCCCGCCACTCGACCATTTTTTACGTATCTGGCGCTGACTCTCACTTCTGTGACTCCTCGATGGCAAGCTCGGCGGCTCGAATCTGATAATGTTTTGCATCATCGCCAGATTTGCCGGTTATCGAAACCGGATGGGCTACTCGAGGATGAATGTAATTTCGGTGAGTGCCCTTGCCGCCTTTGTTTACAAAACCAGCCTGTTCAAGCCGCGCGATCATAGTGTCTGACCTTGGGTGGCAACGATTCAAGCGAGGCGCGTGCCGAGTACAACACCGGCGCTGTGCAATCGCGCGAGCGTCTGCGCGCCGCCCTGCGATACCAGCTCAGGCTGCGGGTGTTTGAGTTCCTCGGCGATCTGCGTTAACAGTTCGCGGCCTGTTCTTTCAGGCGATTCTTCCAGCAGTGCTACCAACCGCGCGGTGACCGGATTCACCTCCATGAAACCGAGCTTGTCCCGCGCGTCGCGGTGAACAAGCAGCCAGGTCGGCTGCTCGGCGGGCGCCGCGGGCCTGAAATCCGGGCCAATCCTGTGCACCGGATACTGATAGCTCAACAGCCACGCCAGCGGTGACAGCACCGGGCGGCCTTCCAGCAGGTCGCCTTGCGTATCGATGTGCGACCAGTCCGGTTCGTCCTCGGCAACCGACAACCCAAGCTCCACCCACTCGTAATGCGCCAGTTCCTTGATAAACGGCGGGTCTTCTGGCCGCGGTTCGCGTTCCTCTTGCAAATACTTCAGGAACTCCTGCGAGATCTCCAGAAAATATGGCGTGTGGCTACGGTGATGCGCGAAAAAATCCCGCGCCATGCGGTGCCAGTCGGCGTCGTTATAAAGCTGGCGCAGCACCGGAAAGCCGCTGGCTATGAATCCCTGGATGTTGTTGTAAAACAGGTTGCGGTAGATCGCCATGCGGCGGTCTTCGATATCTTGCGGTCTAGCGTTCACCTCCGGGTCGCGCACGTGCGCGGTGAACGCGAATTGCGCGCGCTGGAATTCGGGCAGGGCCTTATCCATGCGCGCTGGCCGCTGGTGTGGACTCGACGGTTTGCCATTTCCGTTGATACGCGTGGATTGTTTCGACCTCGGTCAGCAACTCGGGCAGCGGCGGAAAATTGAAGTCGCGCTCCAGCATCGTCGGGAACACGCCGAAGTGCGCGTAAGCCTCGTCCAGCAAGGTCCACACCGGATCGATGACATCGGCGCCATGCGTGTCGATAATCAGATCCACGTCTTCGCGGTAATGGCCGGCCACGTGACAGTAGGCGATGCGCTCGCCGGGCAGGGATTTCATAAAATCCAGCGGGTCGTAACGGTGATTGACCGAGTTGACGTAGATGTTGTTCACGTCCAGCAGCAGGTCGCAGTCGGCCCGTTCCAGCACCGCGTTGATGAACGTAGCTTCGTCCATTTGCGCGCCAGGGGCGGCATAGTAAGACACGTTCTCGATGGCGATACGGCGTTCCAGGATTTCCTGCACTCGCCGAATGCGCGCGGCCACGTAGTCCACGGCGTCTTCGGTGAACGGGATCGGCATCAGATCGTACATGTGGCCGTCGTCCGAGCAGTAACTCAAGTGCTCGCTGTAGGCGCGGATTCGGTGCGTATCGAGAAATGTCTTGATGTCGCCGACCAGTGCCTCGTCCAACGCCGAAGGTCCGCCCAGCGACAGGGACAGGCCGTGGGTGACGAAGGGATAACGTTCGGTGAGTGCGGACAAGCGTTTGCCGAGATTGCCGCCGACGTGGATCCAGTTCTCGGGCGCGACCTCCATGAAGTCCACCTGCGCCGGCGGCGTCGCCTCCAGCGATGTCAGCAGGTCACGGCGCAGTCCCAGGCCCGCCCCGGCCACGGCGTATTCTTTGCCGGCGATGGGTTGGTCAGCGATGGGCTTGTGCGGCATAGTCATGGTGCGCTCCTTATTGCCTGTGCATGCTATAAGTTGTAACAGAAATTGGACGCCGTTGCGGACATCGGGGTTCAATCAGATATGCCGTCGTTTCGTTCCACTCGCGTTCACACGTTACGCAGGAACCGCCGGGCGACCAGATAATCCACGCTCGCCTTGCCCGGGCCGCTGAACAGCAGCGGCAGCAGCATAATCAGGTACATCAGCGGCAGCTGGAAGCCGTTGTCGCATACGTTGTACCCGAGGCCGGCGTGCACTGTGTACCAGGCGACCAGGTCCAGAACAATGAACGCGGCGGCGAAGAATCTCGTGCCCAGACCGACCACCAGGGCCACGGCGCCTATTAACTCCGACCAGGTCGCGATCGCCCAGCTTATGTCGGTCGGCACCACGTTAAAGGGAAATGGGAACATGTCCATTACGTCGCCGAACCAGTTCTCGCCGCGCCATTTTTCCACGCCCGACAGCCAGAATTCATACGCGATCAGGGCGCGCAGTCCCAGTTGCGGCAGCCATTCGCCGATTCGGTTCAGTGCGTCGATCAGCGGATTTGCGGCGCGAAACACGATATTCACGGTACAGGTTCCTTCAATTCGATATGGGCGCCCGGCGCGGGCCGGTTAGTAGCGAACGCCCGGTGGTTTCAAGAAAAGAACCGGCGGACCGGAGACCGGCCCGCCGTATCATTGCAGGGCCAGCAGGCAGCTTACTTATTCTCGCCGCACTTACCCTCGCCGCATTTACCTTCCTTTTTCTTGTTAGAGCCGCACTTGCCATCGGCGAAGCGGACGACGTCCAGGTCAACGCCGGCCACCATGTAGCCGGACGAAAGTTCGGCCATGCCGAACGGGTTTTGTCCGGCGTTGGCCGCTGGTATGGCCGCCGCGCCTGCCGTCAGTGCCGCGCCGGCCGCGATCGCCAGCATTTTGAAATTGCGTTGCGTAGTCATGTTTCGATTCTCCTGTGAGGGTTGGGTAACGCTCTGATCGGCGTTACACCTGTCTATTCGTTATCACCCCGGCAAAGGTTACACTGCGCCGAAAAAAGCACGGTCGATGCGCTCCAACACGGGTGCCGATTAAGCGTTTCATCAATCGCAGAGTGTGTATGGAAAGACCGGAGGACGATGGGGATTCCGCGCTGCGCCGCTTGATGAAGGCGGCGCAGGAGGGCGATCGTGCGTCCTACGACCGGCTGTTGCACAGGCTCGTGCCGATGGTGCGCAACGCTGTGCGTATGCAGCGGAGTTTTTTAGGGCAAGCGGATATCGAGGATATCGTGCAGGACGTGTTGCTGTCGGTGCACGCTGTTCGCGCTACGTACAGTCCCGAGCGACCCTTCGCGCCGTGGCTGGCCGCGATCGTGCGCAACCGCGTGGCCGACAGTGGACGTCGTTACGTGCGTTCGAAGTCGGCCGAACAGGCAGCGGTTGGATTCTATGAAACCTTTTCGCCGGATGAAACGAATACTACTAAGGAAGACGGCTATGAAGATGCCGACGCGCTGCGCCATGCCATTGCAAGCCTGCCAGCCGGGCAGCGGCGCGCGGTGGAACTGATGAAGCTGCGTGAAATGTCATTGAAGGAGGCCGCGCACGAGTCTGGCATGAGCGTCGCGTCCCTGAAAGTGTCCGTGCACAGGGCGATCAAGTCGCTGCGCACCAGGCTAAAGAAGCGCGAATGATGGAAACGACAGGCGATCTGATCCGTAATCTGGTTGCGTCCGACAAAGGCGCGGGCCGGCTGCCGTCCCCGTGGCGGCGGGTATCGCTGTGGCTCACCGTCGCACTACCCTATGTTGCGCTGATCGTGATCGGCATGGGCGTGCGCGCCGACTTGAACGAAATGTCCAGCGCGCGTTTTCTGGTCGAACAAATCGCAACCCTGCTCACGGCGATCACCGCCGCGTTCGCCGCGTTCTGTGCGGTAATTCCCGGTGTTTCACGCCGGTTGCTGTTATTGCCACTGCTGCCGCTGACAGTGTGGCTTGGCAGTCTGGGACACGGCTGCCTGCAGGACTGGCTGCGCTATGGCGCGGCGGGGCTGACGATCGAACCCGACTGGCACTGCGCGCCCAGAATCGTGATCGTCGGCGCCATCCCCGCGATCGCGATGTTCGTCATGCTGCGTAAGGGCGCGCCGCTGGCGCCGCGCCTGACCATGGCGCTGGGCGCGCTGGCCGCGGCCGCGCTGGGGAATTTTGCCTTAAGGCTTTTTCATCCACCGGACACGAGCCTGATGGTGCTGGTCTGGCACTTCGGCGGGGTGGCGTTGCTCAGCGTGCTGGCCGGCGCTCTGGGGCGTTATCTTCATCACTGGCCCAGGGCGCCGCGTCTCGTCTGACGCCCGCCAACCTGTAACTGTCGCGACGGCGATTGCAGCCGCGACAGGTAAGCCGCGCCCGGTGAACGGCGAACACACCGTTGGCCGTACGTATGCCCACTGAGCGCCCGACAGCTAAAATTACCGTACCACGCGATCGTCACAACTGCCATAGCCGCACCGGATACTCACTACCGTCACTTGATCAGAGGTTCCTTATCTAACTGGGTGATATGAATGTCACCTCCCTGGATTACCGAGACTCCCAGCGCTGGGGGATGGCCGCAAGGATCTGACCGCATACAATTGCCAATAGCATAGAGGGCTCTGGTCTGCGTCTCTGGCCGCTCTCAAGTTCATGGCAAGAGCCGCATGCGAAGCGAAGATGAACAAGTGAGCCTAAGGAACAGCACGTCAAAACGCAGTTTGTGGCATCCCGATAATTCCGATCGTCCGGCGGTTCAAACCGAGCGACGAGCCAACAGGAGGACTCAATATGGAACCCGACAACAGTTATACGCAACCCGCTAACCCGGAGCGACGCCAGTTTATAACCCACGCAGCCGGTGCGGCCGCCGCGACAGCTGTGGCTTCGGCTACGATGGGCG
Source organism: Gammaproteobacteria bacterium (assembly GCA_013696315.1). Lineage (NCBI taxonomy): Bacteria > Pseudomonadati > Pseudomonadota > Gammaproteobacteria > Gammaproteobacteria bacterium. The sequence goes on from JACCYU010000201.1 coordinate 5,305, forward strand.
GGAGCACCTCCGTTGCTGCCGCGGAAAAAAGCGGCAACACTGCGTTTCTGGCCGAGATGAACAAGCGCCCCGAGGACCAGCGGATCAAGACCCATAACCGCTGGCATCCCGATATTCCTTTCGTCCAGTGGTTCAAGCCTGGTGATGAATTCAGGGTGGAGTGCTACGACTGGACCGGCGGTCAGATCAAGAACGACAACAGCGCAAACGACGTGCGCGACGTCGATCTGACCCTTGTTCACTACTTGAGCGGGCCGTTCGGCGTGCAGGGCGCGGAGCCCGGCGATCTGCTCGTGGTGGATCTTCTGGAAATCGGCTACTTGCCAGACTCCAAGTGGGGTTTCACCGGAATCTTCGCGAAGGAGAACGGCGGCGGTTTCCTGGTCGATCACTTCGCCGAAGCGCGCAAAGTGTGTTGGGATTTTCACGGCATGTACTGCTCATCGCGCCATATTCCTGACGTGGAATGGCCGGGCATCGTCCATCCGGGTTTAATCGGATGCCTGCCTGATCGCGCACTGCTGGAAAAGGCAAACAAACGCGAGGCGGCGCTACTTGCCACCAATCCGAATCGCGTCCCGCCGCTGCTCGCGCCTCCCTACGGCGACACCGCCCTAATGGGGCAGATGTCGGGGAGTGCCGCGAAACGGGCCGGAGCGGAGGCGTGGCGTACGGTTCCACCGCGCGAGCATGGCGGTAACTGCGACATCAAGAATCTCTCGCGTGGCTCGAGTATCTACTTCCCCGTTTACGTGAAGGGCGGTGGCCTTTCCATGGGCGATATCCACTGGTCACAAGGCGACGGCGAGATCACCTTCTGCGGGGCCATCGAGATGGCGGGGTGGATGGATCTGCGGGTCGATCTGATTAAAGGCGGTGTGGCCAAGTACGGGATCACCAATCCGATCTTCAAGCCGAGCCGGACGGAACCGCACTTCTCCGAATACCTGGTGTTCGAGGGCATATCGGTCGATGAGATGACGGGTGAACAGTACTACCTGGACGCTCATGTGGCCTACCGGCGCGCTTGCCTCAATGCGATCGAGTATCTGAAGAAGTTCGGCTACACCGGCGAGCAGGCGTACATGATCCTGGGAACGGCGCCGGTCGAAGGGCGCATCAGCGGCATCGTGGATATTCCGAACGCCTGCTGCACGCTCGCGATTCCGACCGAAATCTTCAACTTCGACATTCGCCCCGCCGCTTCTGGTCCCATGCACAAGGTTCCGCGAGTCAGCATCGGGACGACGAACTAAGCGCGCTCATGGGGCTAAGGTGTTATCCCTTCGCCCATCTGGCCTGCGAGTTGGCCGTACCGAGGGGTGCGTCCGGCTCGTGTGCGGTCGCGCGCTGTGATCGAACACTTAAGGAGGTATTTATGCCCACCTACGATTACCGATGTAACCAATGTGGCGACTTCGAGCTGCGGCGCCCAATGAGTGAGTTCAGTGCGCCCGCGCGCTGTCCGCACTGTCAGGCCGACGCTCGTCGCCTTATTGCGGCGCCGTATCTTGCAACGATGAATCCGCATACGCGTATCGCCTGCGCGCGCAATGAGAAGAGCGCGGATGCGCCGCGGGTAATGTCTCGCGAGCAACTCCACCAGGCGGGCCAACTCCGCGGGCATCTTCATAGCCATGCTCATGGACATCGCGACCCGAGACTTGCACGCGCCGGGGTCGGAGAGGACTGGGTGCGTTCAAGTCGACCTTCGATGCTTGGACATTAGTGCGACCGCCGCTGGCGCTACATTCGCTCGCGAAATCTATTTCCCCCGAATGGGGGAGAAGTGACTCTCCTAATCACTACTCTGCCGGACGGACGAGGCGTGTAGGCGCGCGGCCGTGTTAGAGCTTGTTGATGCAGATACGCGCGTGGCGATGCACGAGTTCCATCTGTCCGTACGTGTTGGTTTTCTGAAAGATCTGCTTTAGATGGCTACGGACTGTATTCTCGGACACGCGCAGCGTGCGGGCGATGACCGGGAGAGTGTTCCCCGCGAATACCAGGGCGCTAACCTTTGACTGGGCCGGCGTCAGCTCGAACTGGCGGGCGAAGGGGCACGCGCATGGGTCGTGATCGACCCATGGACTGCTCGCCGTCACCGTCACGAGATCGCGGAACAACGCCGCATCGGACAAGAAGACCCGGCCCGCCGGGCGAACCACCACCTGTGGGGGCTGTCCCGCGTGCGGCGACGATAGAGTGACGACGCGCGCCGCCGTTTGGGCGTCTGAGCTTTCCAGGCCGGCAACCTGCTCGACAGCTTCGTACAGCGCCTTTTGTTCGGCCGGGGTCGCCGCGTTGAGGACATCGCCGTTGAGGCGCAACCCGAACAATCGATCCCCTGATTCACTGGCCGCTTTGTTGCGGAATACAATGCGGCCGTCTCGCGTGGCGAGGACTGTTGCCCGCCCGTTCTGATCGATTATCCGCATTAAGGCCTTGGCGATCTGGTCTGCCTCCGCGAAGCGCCAACGTTGCTCGAGGGCCAGAGAGAGGTGCGGCAGCAGGCTCTTGAGCAACGACTTGTGGCGTTCGCGAAACGCGCTCTGGTGCTCGGCGCGGTGGGTGGCGACGTAGGCGACCATGTCATTGCGTCGCGCCGCGACCGCGCACAGACGGCGGAATAGACCAAAAGGCCTCACCACATCCCGGTAGAAATCCATCCGGATTAGCTCGCGGTTGCTGATCAGCTCTTCGCCGCTCATCACGCGTCCGTCCGCATAATCCTGGCTGGAAAGAAACCAGGGATTGCGGGACGCGTATCTGGCGTAGGCGGCTCGTAACGCCGGACTCTCGGGCGATTCGCACACCAGTTCGCCCTGTCCGTTGGAGAAGTTATGACTGCCAAGTACGACCAAACTTGCATTCAGTCGCCGTCTCAGCAAGTCAAGTGTGTCGCGCCAACCGCAGTTCCAGTCGCCTGCCGCATGGATGCGGTAAACCAACGATTGCGGAACAACGGGCGAATGGGTCACGGGACTCCGGTCGAAAGCGCCATGTTTCGTCCTACATCAAGCGTGAGGAGTTACCGCTAGCAAGCGCATCATGATGTGCTCAGGTATCTGGATATGTTGCACAGCATAAGATATGCCACCGGGCACGATCGCGTCGGCAATGGCGAGACAGGCGGGCTTGCCGCTCTTGCGAATGCAATTGGTTTGCGCCTTGCGGCATGCGAGCTGAATACCTTCCCTATCCGTCTTTGTGAACATGCCCCGAAATCAACCGTCGGCGCGGCGTTTCGCACTTAAATTGCGCCCCATGCGATTGGAATAAATCCGTGTGCTGGACTGCTGCGTCGGCAGCTCGAGGCCAGGAGAAATACTAAAACACTAAAAAAGCAGGAGCGTGCGTCAACAAGCGTTCATCGCTTGTTCAAGATACCGTCATCCCTTGGTCACAAGTGCGCACGAAACTCCTCGGCAGAAGTTCAACCTCAAGGGGGCACGAAACCCACCTCCTCAACCCGCCATCTGGAACAGGCGACATTCCTGTGTTTCTCATTATCGGAGGTAAGCCATGATGCAACGAATTCCATTTCATTCGGCGTGTGTAGCCGGCGCTGTCGCCGCCACCATGCTGGCCAGCGGACTGAGCGGCGCGGCGGCGCAAAGCGACGGCGTGAATCTCGCCAGGCCGGGTCAGTGGCAACCCGCCGAGGGAGAGATTCTGCCGACTGGCATGCGCATCACCCCCGAGGCCGCGGAATCGGCGCTTTTCAAACCCCTGAACCCGAACCTGCCAGGGTTTCCGGGTTATCTCGCCGGCCAGGCGGTGGACACGGCCATCAGCCCGGATGGCGACACGATGCTGGTGCTCACTAGCGGCTACAATCGTCTCAACGATTCTGGCGGCGAGCAGATTCCGGAGGCTTCCAACGAATACGTGTTCGTCTACGATATCAGCCGCGGCAAGCCAAAGAAGAGCCAGGTTCTGCAGGTGCCGAATACCTACAACGGCATCACCTGGAATCCGGCGCGGCAGGAGTTCTACGTGTCGGGCGGCGTGGACGACAACGTGCACGTATACAGTAATGCCGGCGGCGCGTGGGCCGAAGACGGCATGCCTATCGAGTTGGGGCACGAAGCAGGTCTTGGTGTCGGCGTGGCGCCGCTCGCTGCTGGTGTGGCGGTCAGTTCCTCGGGCAACAGGCTGCTCGTGGTCAATCTGGAGAACGATTCGGTATCACTTATCGATCTCGATCTGCGGGTCGAGATCGCGGAGCAGGATTTGCGTCCCGGTCTGATCGATCCTGGCATGTCGGGTGTCGCGGGCGGTGAATATCCGTTCGGCGTGATCCTCAAGGGCGACGACAAGGCTTACGTCACCAGCCAGCGGGATCGCGAGATCGTGGTGCTGGCTATAGAGGACGACATGTTGAGCGTCAGCGGCCGTATTGAAACCGAGGGTCAGCCCAATCATCTGGTAATCAACGCGGCCGGCACCCGCCTGTACGTGGCAAGCGACAACAGCGACACGGTGGACGTGGTCGACACCGGATCCGACGAGATCATCGAGCAGATCTCCACCACCGCGCCAGAGTCAATTTTCCCCAACGAGAAAGGCTTCAAGGGCAGCAATCCGAATAATCTTGCCCTGTCGCCGGACGAGGCAACCCTGTTCGTCACCAACGGCGGCACCAACTCGGTGGCCTTCGTCGAACTCGGCGAGATCGCGCTCGATCCCGCGCTGGCGGAAGCCCGTAGCGCCGACGCTGCCGAAGACTCCGGGCTTGCGCAAGAGAGCGAAGTCATCGGCCTGATCCCGACCGGCTGGTATCCCAATGCGGTCAGCGTAAGCGCCGACGGCGGCTGGTTGTACGCAGTCAACGGCAAGGACGAAGCCGGCCCCAATCCGGGCGGATGCACCGACAATCTGTCCGAGGAAGAGGATGCAACCGCTGAGTGCAGTGGCAGGAACCTCTATGTGTGGCAGCTTGAAAAAGCCGGGCTGCTGGCGATGCCGATGCCCGATGCACAGCAGTTAGCGACGCTGACCTGGCAGGTCGCGGCAAATGGTAATTTCCCGAGTGTTGAAGACCACAATGCGCATGCCGATATCATGGGATATCTGCGCGACCGGATCGATCATGTGATCTACATCGTCAAGGAAAACCGTACCTACGACCAGGTGCTGGGCGATCTGGAAGTGGGCAACGGCGACCCGAGCCTGGCCATTCTTTCCCCGTACGCGCCTAACCATCAGCAGTGGGCGCGCCAGTTCGTCACCCTGGACAACTTCTACGACAGCGGCGAGACCAGCAACACCGGCTGGAACTGGACCACGGCAGCGCGAACTACGGACTACACGGAGAAAACTTCGCCGGTCAACTATGCCGGCCGCGGGCTGACCTATGACTGGGAAGGCAGCAACCGCAATATCAATGTCGCTTACGAGAGCATTGCGAAGCGCCAGTTGATCAACCCGGACGTTCCCTATGATCCGGACCTGCTGCCCGGCACCGCGGACGTCGCCGCCCCGGACGGGCCGGAAAGCGAGGTCGAGGAGAACGAGGCCGGCACCGGCTATCTGTGGGACGCGGCGTTACGCGCGGGTCATTCGGTGCGTAACTACGGATTCTACGGCAGCAACACGGAGTTTGTGCCGGTCGAGGATCCGTACACGGCCGGTGCTGTGCAGTTCTATCCCGCCAAAGAGTCTCTGAAAGGCCGCACCGACCTCTACTTCCGCGGCTACGATCAGCAATACCCGGACCTGTGGCGTTACCAGGAGTGGGAGCGCGAGTTCGACCAGTACGTGGCCAACGGCAACCTGCCTAACTTGAGCCTGGTGCGCCTCGGTCACGATCACTTCGGCGATTTCGACACGGCCACGGCCGGCGTCAACACGATCGAGACGCAGATGGCCGACAACGACTACGCCACCGCGCGTCTGATCGAGAAGATCGCCAAAAGCCCGTACGCGCACAACACGCTGATCTTCGTCATCGAGGACGACGCGCAGGCCGGCGGCGACCACGTCGATGCCCACCGCAGCATCGGCTACGTTATCGGGCCGTACGTCAAGCAGAGCGCGGTGGTGTCCGAGCATTACACCACCGTGAGCATGCTGCGCACCATCGAGGACGTCCTCGGCATGCAGCCGATGGGGCTGAACGACGGTCTCGCCGAGCCCATGGCCGATGTGTTCGACCGCAACCAGGTGGAGTGGGATTACAAGGCCATCGTGCCGGAAATCCTGCGCACCACGGAGCTGACTCTGCCGCCGAAAGGACTGGCCGCCACCTTGGCCGCGGTCGATTACCCCGTCTGCTTCGACCAGCCGCAACAGAGCGCGGCTTACTGGGCGCACGCTATGCGCGGCCAGGATTTCACGGTCGAGGATAATCTCAATACAGCGCGCTTCAATCACGCCCTGTGGGCCGGGCTGAAGGGCGAGGATGCGCCCTATCCGGCCATTCGACACGGCAGGGACATGCGGGAGGATCGTCAAGCGCTGCTCACCCGCCATGAGGCCAGTCTGCAGCAAACCTGTAGTTCGCAACTGGCGAAACGGTAACGATCAATGACGGTCTGCGGCGGCTTGATACGCCGCCGCAGACCGCGTTGCATTCGCCGGTTCGTCGCTCGTAGAAGAATCCACAAGGTTGTTGATGCACATGCATCACGTGTAGGCCTGGAACGCATCCCAAAACTCCTTTTGTCATTCCGAACCTCTCACTGCGTTCTAGAAACTCCACGAGGAATCTGTGCAGTCGGTCGACTGCGCCATGATTCTTCAGGCGCGGAGCCGGTCCCTTCGGCAAGCTTCGGGCAGGCTATGAGCTTCACCGAAGGGCGCCTTCAGAATGACAACGTCAAGTTCCGGGATGGCTTGTAATCACTCGAATATCAAGTTCTGTCACCATGCTCCGACAACACCGTATCAGCCGCTATGCCGCGCTGGCTCTACTTGCTTCGGGCAGCACTTTCACTTTCGCTCAGAAACCGATCCTGCTGCCGGAAATCGCCGTCACCGCCGCCAGGAGCGAGCGCGGCGTTTTCGACACCCCGCAGGCGACCACGGTCATCGGCGAGCGGGCGATTGCCCAGGCGAACGTTTCGCAGACACCAGACCTGCTTCGTTATGCGCATGGCGTCTACGTCCAGCGCACCAACCTCGGTGGCGGTTCACCGTTTATCCGTGGTCTGACGGGTAAACAGGTGCTGATTCTGGTGGATGGCGTGCGCCTGAATAACTCGTTCTATCGCTTCGGCCCGCATCAGTACCTGAACACGATTGACTCGAACATCATCAAGCGGATCGAAGTGGTGCGCGGTCCGGGTTCGGTGCTCTACGGCAGCGATGCGCTGGGCGGGGTCATCAACATCATCACCAAGCGCCGAACGGCTTTTTCGAGTTCGGCGGATCTGGGCGGGCTGATCGAAGGCCGTTATGACAGCGCGGTCAACGGCGGCGGTGCGCGTGCGCAGTTCGAAGGCAACCGCAACGACATCGGGTTCATCGGCGGCGTTAGCGGCAAGGTCTTCGATGACCTGGAAGGCGGCGACGGGGTCGGCGAGCAGGTCCCCAGCGGCTATGACGAACTCGATGCGGATCTGAAGCTCAACTGGCGGGCCGATGAGCACAACGAGTTTATCGTCGCCGGCCAGTACACCCGCCAGTACGACGTCCCCAAGACCAGCGAGGTCACCTTAGGCGACCTGCTCAAGTTCAACTACGAGCCGCAGGAGCGCGAGCTTGCCTACGCCGAATATCGCGGCAATCGCTTCGGCCCGTTCGATCAGATACGGGTGAATCTCTCCTACAACCGCCAGCAGGAAGGCGAAGAGATCATCGACGGAGAAGCGCCCCTGATCGAAACGCGTGAACTGACCGATGTCGAGACCAAGGGCGCGACGGTGCAGCTCACAAACTTTCTCGGCCAAAGTCATCGCCTGACTTACGGCGTGGATTACTATCGCGACGATTACGACACCGGCAAGATTGAGATCGATCGGCCGACCGGCGTCGAGACTGCCATCCAGCCCGGTACGCCGGACGGCGCGTTTTACACCAGCATCGGCGCCTACGCGCAGGACGAATTCACGCTGACCGATCGCGCGGATTTGATTGCCGGCATTCGCTACAGCCGCTTCGAGACCGAGGGTGAGCTGGGCGCCGAAAACCTGAGTCTGGAGACCGATAGATTCACGGGCAGTCTCAACGCGCTGTATAGTGTCACGCCCTCGCTGCATCTCGTTGGCGGCGTCGCGCAGGGCTTTCGCGCGCCCAACATCGAGGACTTTTTCGGTCGCGTCGATTTCTTCAGCGAGATCCCGAACACGGCGTTGAAACCCGAGGAATCGATTAACGGCGAGATCGGTCTGAAGTTCTTCGAAGGCGGCACGTCGGCGGATATCTATTACTTCTACAGCGACTACGAAAACCTCATCGACCGCGTGGAGGTCGGCACCCAGCCCGACGGGACGCCGATCGTGCAGCGGCAGAATATAAATGAGGCGCGCATCCATGGCGTCGAGGCCGGTATCGCGCAAGGATTCAGCCGGCACTGGTGGGCCGCGGCGACCGTGGCCTGGACCGATGGCGAAGACAACAGCACGGGCGAGCCGTTGCGCCGCATCCCGCCGCTAAACGGATCACTGCGCGTGCGTTTCCTGCCGAGTTCACGGCTGTGGTTCGAGGCGGCCGCACTGGTGGCCGAGCGGCAGGACGAGCTTTCCGATGAGGATATTGAAGATCCGCGAATCGGGCCTGACGGTACCCCGGGCTACACCGTGTTTAACCTGAGCGCGGGTTACAGCCCGACCCCGCATCAGCAGCTACTGGTCACCCTTGAAAACTTAAGCGACAAGACCTACAAGACGCACGGCTCCGGGCTCTTCTTGCCTGGTCGCAGCGTAGCGATCACCTATAGAGTTGGATTCGAATAATCTGTATTGAAAACGGTGGGCCGCACGCGGAAGCGACCCACCATTTGTTTTCAGCATGCGGGGCGATCGGCTACTTCTCGCCGCACTTGCCCTCGCCGCATTTCCCTTCGCCTTTCTTATCTTTGCCGTATAACTTCTTCTTGTCCTTCATCTCGCCGCATTTTCCCTCACCGCACTTGCCTTCGCCCTTCTCGGCTACCGTGTAGCCGGAAGACAAGGCATTCATGCCGAACGGGTTTTCGTCCGCGTTGGCGACGGGCATAGCCGCGACGCCGGCGGTCAACGCCGCGCCAGCGGCGATGGCCAGAGGTTTCAGATTGCGTTTGCTCATTGGAAAGTCTCCGTGCGTGAATTGAGTGTGACGGGGCCCACCACGGGGTTTACTCCCGGAGATCGGGCTTACCAGCAGAACGGCGCCAAGCTTTTGAGCGCCTTAATTCCTGACTCCGGCATGGTAAAACCGATCCCCAATAAGTCCGAGGCAGGCATGGTTCTCAGGAGCGGGCGAGCTTCCCGCCGCGCCGATCGTGAATCGCCGCGATCGAGGCATCTTCGGGCGTTTTATCCGGATATTCGCACAAATCGGCAATGACGCACCGCGGACATTTCGGGCGGCGCGCGACGCACACGTAGCGCCCGTGCAGGATCAGCCAGTGATGCGCGTTGTGGCGGAATTCCGCGGGCACCAGACGCATTAGTCTGTCTTCAACTTCGGTGACGTTGCGGCCTTTGGCGATACGCGTGCGGTTGGCGACGCGGAACACGTGCGTATCCACCGCGATCGTGGCCTCGTCAAAGGCGTTGTTCAGGATCACGCTGGCGGTCTTGCGGCCCACTCCTGGCAGCGCCTGCAGTTGTTCCCGATTCCGCGGCACCTGCCCGCCGTGCCGCTCCAGGAGCATGCGGCAGGCGCCGATAATGTTTCTGGCCTTGCTGTTGTAAAGCCCGATGGTTTTTATGTACGACTTGAGCCCGTCTTCGCCGAGGTCGAGGATCGCGCGCGGCGTGCCGGCGACTGGAAACAGGCGCGCGGTGGCCTTGTTGACACTCACATCGGTGGCCTGCGCCGAGAGGATCACCGCCACCAGCAGTTCGAACGGCGACCCGTAAACCAGCTCGCCGCGTGGCTCCGGCAGCGCGGCGCGCAGGCGCGTGAATATCTCATGGCGCTTGCGCGCATTCATCGTTGGCTCGGGCAGCACACGAGGCCGGGAGAGTTCGTCTGAACGCCAGCGCTATGCGCTTGGCTACCTGGGATCATTCCGGGATCATTCGAGGCGGACCGGTCATTTGTAGTGCGTCCACATGCGCAGAACGTGTACTACCTGCTTTTGCTGGTCAATCCGATAAACCAGCCGATGCTGAATGTTTATGCGCCGGGAGTAAATGCCACTCAAATTGCCGACCAGCTTCTCGTAACGCGGTGGTGCTTGCAGTGGACCCGAACGCAGCACGTGCAGGAGAACCTCGGTCCTAGATTTCAGTCCTGCCCGCGCCAGCTTGTTGGCGTCCTTGACTGCCTGACGGCTCAGGACGACTTGCCACGCCATGCGCCGTCTGTCACCACTTGAGTTTTTCCAGCGGCGTCCCGTTCTCCAGCGGTTCCCTGGCGGCTTCGTGAATGCTGTCTACGAGCCCTTGTATCTGGTTCAGGTAAATCGTTTCTTCGATGGCACGCCAGTCGTCGGCGCCCAGCACGACGAAGTCTTCTCCGTTGCGACGCTTGACATGCAGCGCGCGGTGCTCGCGGATGACCTTGTCGACTTCGGATTTAAGGTTCTCGCGGAAGTGGTTGGCGGTAATTTCATTCATGGCGGTATCCTGGCCAATTACTGACCGTACCGGGAGGTCGTACGGTTGTCAACAGCCGTAAAAACCTGTTAATGCGGCGCACCGCAGGACCGGCCATTGTTAACGCCGCTGGTTCAGCGGGTGCGCGCCGCGCGCTTCGCCTTGACCCTTGCCACCGCCGCACGGATCACGGCCTGTTTTTGTTCCAGGGTGAGCCGCGCGGGTTGCGATGATGACGCAGGTCGTGCGGTTTCCCGTGCCGCCGCGTCGCGGGCCAGACGCAGGTTGCGCCACTCGTATCTTGCGCGTGCGCGATCGGCCTTTTCACGCGCGCGTTGATCGTTCGCCGGCACGACATCCGCGCCGGCCGACACCAGATCGATGCAATCCACGGGACAGGGCGGCAGGCACAGTT
>JACCYU010000202.1 GCA_013696315.1 Gammaproteobacteria bacterium
GTTTATGACAGCGCGCTGGCCCGGTGGCGCCAGCCATCGGCCGCCGTGCTGGCGAGCTTGCCAAGACGATGTATGGAAGGAAATGACCGGCAACACGTGAATCCGCCGCGGTAAGCGGTCCAGCCACGCGATCGCCGCCGACCGCACACGACGCCGGATTTATTGCCACATCCCTCCGCGAATCGTCTAAAATATGCGCCCGATCTCGCCGGTGTTGGCACAAGCGCCTGTTTGAAAACTGACAGACTGTCCGCATCTAGCGCGGTGGTACGTGATGACCGTTCGCATTTGGGGAAAACTCAAAGTGAGAAACAATAATTAAGGGGGGAGCAAAGCAGGAGAGATAGCATGAGTCTTCGTCTGGAAGCAGCCGAACCCGCGCCGCAGGGCATCAGGCGCATCGTTTACGAGCAGATCGATGCCGGGATGCAGGAACTGGGCGACGGGCGGCGCAACCCCCACACAGCCATTCACTCCGCGCGCCAGCGCTGCAAGCGAATACGCGCCGTGTTGCGCCTGGTTCGCCGCGACCTGGGCGACCAGTACCGCCCCGAGAATGTGTGTTTCCGTGACATCGCCCGCGGGCTCTCGGACGTGCGCGACGCCGAGGCGGTTATCGAGGCGCTGGACAAGCTGCAACCGCACTGCATCGACAAGCGCGAGGCCGGCCTGGTGCGGGCCACGCGCAGGGGGTTGACAGCCCGACGCCGGCAGGACACCGATGGAGAGGAAGCGCTGAGGACCCACGCCGACGACGCGATTGGGGGATTTCGTGCCGCGCGGGAACGGGTAGCGGCCTGGCCATTGTCCACACAGGGCTTCGCGCTTGTCAGTCCCGGATTGCGGAGAACCTACGCCAGCGGCCGCGACGCGTTTACCGAGGCTTGCAGCGAGCCCTCGGACGTGCGGTTTCATGAGACGCGCAAGCGCGCCAAATATCTGTGGTATCAGATGCGGGTGCTGCACAACGTGTGGCCGGAAACCATGCGCGCGTGCCAGCGCTCGCTACATAAGCTGTCCAATCTGCTGGGCGACGACCACGATCTGCTCGTGGTGCGCGAGAGTCTGCGTGAACAGCCGGATATTCTGCGCGGCGCGCGCAATCTGGAATGTATGATAGGCCTCATCGATCGTCGGAAATGCCAACTCAAGGCGGAAGCTCGCTTACTGGGCATGCGGGTATTTGCCGAGCGGCCCGGAGAATTTCGTAAACGGCTGGAACGGTACTGGCAGACGTGGCAGGTAGCAACGGATGCCGCGGCTGCGCATCCGCAAGCCGCTCCGGCCAGTACGCGCGAGGTGGCATGAAGATTAAGGCGCCATTGCCGGGGCCGCCCGGTGCAAACTGTTCCCCATTTTGATTGAGACAGAGCTTACTTAATGGCGCCGCGCCGGAGATTCGCGTAATGCCCCCACGCCTGCAAGCGCGATGCTGACACCCATCGTGATGATGCCCATTGCGACGACGAATACCGCGAGTGGCGGCACACCGGGGGACTTAAGCAAAGTTAGTTCATAGGCGATCAGCACCAGGTACAGCAGCGCGATCCAGCGCAACAGCTGCTCGACGCGGAAACGCCGGAATACACGGAAACGGTGGTGGATCAGCAGAAACAGCAGGCCGGCGCCGGTAAGCGCCATCTTGAACGCGGCGAACAACTGCACGTCTGTTTCGATGAGCACCCGCATGATCGCATTCAGTTCGCTGGCGCCATGCTCAAGCAGGCGCAGTGTCATCATCGCGTCGGCGCAGCTTAGCAACAGCACGCTGACGGCGAGATAAAGCGTGTGGGGTGCGTACCAGTCGACGTAATAGCCGCTAACGTCGGATTCACGCCGTGCCTGCCGGCGGCGCGCTAGCCGGTGGCCGCGCAGCAGGGTTCCAATGCTGGGAGTACGCCGGTCGCCATCGCGCCGGTGTGGTTCGGTTGTGGATACAGCACGTTGGGATCGCGACGTCCTGGAGGGTTTCACTTCGTCTACTCCTGAAACATTATGGCCATGTCAAACAGTCTACATCGCTGTTTACGGCGCCAGCAGTCGAAAGCTCGGAAATGTGAAGTGCTCGCAACCGTCTTCATGACCGGCGCACGCGTGGATTAAAGCAAGGCGGGGCGATGTCAGTCGCGCGCCGGGTCCAGCGGGCCGCCTGGACACGTGTATCTACAATGTGGAGACGGCGCGCTGACAGCAGGCTCACGAGGCTCGTAATCGTAATTGTTGGGCACCCGGTCCGGGTACAGACGCTTGTAAAGCTGAGGGTTGTAGCGATGGTAGGAGTCGACGAGGCCGCCTTGATAGGGCGGTCTTTGGTAATAATCGTAGCCATCGTAATCGGCATTGGCTGCCGGCGCGGTGGGGAGGATGAGTACGAGTACCCATACGCTCGCCGCTATTATCCCGCCAGGCCGACGGGTCGGACACGCGGGCCGCGGATTCACTATCTTCATTGTCATCTCTCGGGGAAAAGGGCGCCCCATCGAAGCCAGAATCTTACCGAACGACCCGGCCCGCGGGTTTGGTGCGAGCATCTCTTCGGTGAAGGATAAGACCTTCAGGCATTTCGAAGAGTTCGGGTTCATCCAGTATCTTTGCACCCGTGACCTCAGAGACTAAAAGGTAACCGCCCGCCGTGAATTGGCAATTGGTCATCTTCGACTGCGACGGCGTGCTGGTCGACAGTGAGGCCATCCAGAACCGTGTGTTCGCGCGAATGCTGGGCGAGGCGGGGTTGCCGATCAGCTATGAAGCGGTAGTCAGGCAGTTCGTGTGGCTAAAGATGTCGCACTGTCTGGACATCGTCGAGCAACGGCTGGGCCATCCGTTGCCCCCGGGTTTCGAGGCGCGTTTGCAGGACCAGACATTCGCCGCGTTCGAGCGCGAGTTAAAGCCGGTGCGGGGCGTTGCCCAGGCGCTGGACCGCATCGACACGTCCGTGTGCGTCGCGTCGAACGGCAGCCTCGACAAAATGCGAAAGACCCTGGGAATGACGGGACTGCTGCCGCGCTTCCAGGGGCGCATGTTCAGCGCCGCGCAGGTGGCGCGGCCCAAGCCGCACCCTGATCTGTACCTGCACGCGGCGCGCGAAATGGCGGCTGATCCTGTGATATGCGCCGTGATCGAGGATTCGCGCGCCGGCGTGCGTGCCGCCGTCGCTGCGGGGATGACGGTATTCGGTTATGCGGCGGCCGGGCAGGGTGAGTCGCTTGCCGCGGCGGGCGCGCGAGTATTCAACGACATGTGTGAACTGCAAGGTTTGTTGCGGGCAGCTAGTACTCGCGATTCGCAAACCGGGGGCAGGCGCTTAACCGAAGTCGCCGGGCAATAACGGCTCAGCGACGCGCGAAAGTCTGGCTCGCGGACGGTATGGGTTCCATGCGCTCGGCAAGCCGCACCGGCGCGCGGCCCTGTTTCCATTCGTACACGGCCGTGTACGCCAGCACCGCCTGCACGTAGCCGCGCGTCTCGTAATACGGGATGGTCTCAACCCAGGCGTCGGCGGGCAGCGCGCGGTGTTCCGGCAGCCACTCCTGCACGCGATACGGGCCGGCGTTATAGGCCGCGCTGGCCAGCGCCATGTTGCCGCCGAAGTGGACGAACAGTTCGCGTAGATAGGCGCTGCCGAGCTCGATGTTGCGCTCAGGGTCAAACACCGCGCCGGCGGTGGGGACCGGTAGTCCGGCCTTCTGCGCGGTCAGGCTCGCGGTGGTCGGCATCAACTGCATCAGGCCCTGCGCCCCCGCGGATGAAATGGCGCGCGCGGCAAACGCACTCTCACGCCGGATTACGCCGTAGATCCAGGCGGGGTCCAACTCGCGTGCTTGCGCGAAATGCGCGACGTCATCGCCATACGGCATGGGGAAGCGCAGTTCCAGATCGTCGAACTCCTCGATCAGCGCGACCGTCCGGATCGCATCCGCGTGCCAGCCCCACTTGGAGGCCAGCACCGCGGCCTGCTTCATCTGTTCGACGTCGAAGCCCTTCAGCAGAAGATTCCACTCGCTGCGTGCCTCGGTTTCGGCATCCACGCGCAATAGCTCGTACGCCCGTCGTATACCCGGAATCTCCATCAAGGTACCGACGGCAGCTTTATTCGCAAGCAGTGGCTCGCTCTCGATCGTATATTCGACCTTGAGCCGATCCGCGGCCAGAAAGCCGTAATAATCGCGCTCTTTCGCGAGCCCTCGATACAGTTGCCGCGCTTTTGTGGGTTGGCCGGTGTGTTCCAGCGCTTTTGCGTGCCAGTACTGCCACATCAGCGGCTCGTCCGAGGGGTCCTGCATGGATTCGACCGCCGTTCTCAGGGCAGGCCAGTCACTGGCGCGCATCGCGGCGCGCGCCTGCGACGTGCGCACGTCGTCATTGACCGCCGAGGCCGGCAGCGCCGCCAGCCATGCGGGTGCGCGCGGGTCATGGCGATACGCGGACAGCAGGGCAATGTCGCGCGCCACGCGGTCCTGCTCGGCCGTATCGAACGCATAATCCGCGCGAAGGTTCTCCCAGACGGCCTTGCCACGTCCGACGTCCTGGTCGGCCAGCCGCAGCACGGCGTCTGCGACGATCTTGCGCGTGAAATCGCTGTCAATTCGCAGAGCGGGCTCGGCTAGCGCGCCGCGCGGGTCGCTATACGCGCGCTGCCATAGTGCGACCCAGGCCCGATCCGCGGCATCCAGCTTTTTGGCGAGATAGCCCGCAAGCGCGGGATTGCCGTATTGCATCGCCAGGTCGATGCGCGCCCAGATGATCTCGTCAGTAAACGCGTCCTGGGAGGCGAACCACTCGAACAGCCGATCGCAGGCGCTGACCTGCGAAAACCCGACCAGCCACAGTTGCTTCGTGGCTTCGATCACGCCCTCCAGGTGTCCGGCGCGTATTCGCGCGCGCTGGTCGTAGCACTGCAGGGTCGGATCGGCGCGTCCGTCGTAGGCATCGAGAAACGTTGTCCAGCGATCCTGATCAAAGAGTTCGTGTAACCACAGACCGCGCAACTGATAGGCGAGTGGCGTGTCGGCGTAGGTCTCGATGAAACGCTCGATC
The DNA here is from genome assembly GCA_013696315.1 of Gammaproteobacteria bacterium. Lineage (NCBI taxonomy): Bacteria > Pseudomonadati > Pseudomonadota > Gammaproteobacteria > Gammaproteobacteria bacterium. The sequence goes on from JACCYU010000202.1 coordinate 5,038, forward strand.
TCCGCGTCCGGCGCGCTGCCGAGTCTGCGTTTCAGGTCTTCGTAGACGAGATAGGGATACAGCGGATAATTCGTCAACTGCTCTTTGAGATCTTTAAAGACCTGCGTCTGCTCTGTTGTCAGCGCGATCCGGGCGAGCTTGTAGGATTGGCGCTGCTGCGTCAAAGCCGGCACGTCATCCTGCGACCATGCAGGCAGCGCAAACGCCAGCACATACAGGCAAACGCCGGACGATAAACAACAGACACCACGGCCCGTCAGCATTGAGTTGATGCGCGAAAGCATGGCTTACAGCGCGCCGTGGTCGTCCAGCAACCGGTAAACCGATTCCGCGAGCATGCGGTATCCCCTGATCGTTCGGGTGTATGGGGTCGGACTTGAGCTGTCGGTCCGAGAGTATCGCGGGCAGCGTGTCGGTGTCGATAGGCACCGAGAACTCGTCCGCCAGCGCCTGATACACATCGGCGCTGCGGAGCCAAAGGCCGCGGTCCGGAACCCCCATCATCACTATAGCCACGCCCCGCTCGCGCGCTGTCTCCAGCATTGCGGCCAGATTGGCGCGCAATTGTGCTGTGCCCGCCCCGCGCAGCAAGTCGTTGCCGCCATGAATCAGGACCAGGAGCCGCGGCGCATGTTCGACCAGTACCGCGGCCAGACGCTGGCTTCCCGCTTCGCGGAGCTCGCCCGGTACGCCCGCATTGACGACGGTGCGCTGCGTAAGTGTGGCGAGACCTGCCGGGTATGCGTGGCCGGGCGAAGCGCCGCTGCCGGAAGTGAGACTGTCCCCATAGGCCACAATAATCGCGTCGCTGGCGAGCGGCGGCAGGGATACCGGCGCCGAACACGACACGAGCACGATAAGGGCGATGCATAGACCCCGGGGTTTTAACAGACACCGGCGCTTCAGATAATTGACAAAGATGATGAGTTTCTCCGCTTGTGAAAGCGGATGTTACCCAAAAAGGGTCTGCACACATGCCGCCGCCGGTCGCCTCAAAAGACACCGTTTATCCGTCCGGTCGCGCAAACGGGTCAGTATTCAGCTCCCCCGATTCAGCCGCTCTGGGCAACACCTTTAAGCAACACGTAGATCGCGCCGGTGCCGCCGTCCACCGGCCGCGCCGAACAGAATGCCAGCACCTCCTCGCGGCGCCGCAGCCAGGCGCTCACTAGCGGCTTGATCACGGGTCCGCGGTTGCTGGAGCGGCGACCTTTTCCGTGTATGATCCGCACGCAGCGGATATTGGCGGCGCGGGCGTCGTGCACGAATTCGTACAACGCGGCTTGTGCGCGGTGCGCGCTCAAGCCGTGCAGGTCCAGCTCGGCGCCGATGCGGTACTGGCCCCGTTTCAGCTTGCGCATGACCAGTCTGCGCACGCCAGGCCGGCAGTGCTGAAGAGCGTCGCCGGGTTGCAGGTCGTAATCATCGATCCTGAGATCGAATATCTCTTCCATCACGCGCGCCTGATCTTGGCGGGTCTGCCATGCGATAGCGGCCGGGCGCGGTGGCTGCCGCAGAACCTTGTCCGTATGCAGGAGCTTCACCTCGCCTACCGAAGCCCGGAACATCGCGATCTCGTCGTCACCGAGCTTAGTTTTCGATTTCATAACGTCGTACCGGCAAATCATATTGGTGACGCGCCGTGCGCGGCGCGACATGTAACTGTACACGCGGGAATGTTCGATTTATTCGGGGTTTGCGCAATATATTGTCACTTTCTGCATTATAGTGGATAGAAAGCGAACCGAGTTGCGCCAGGGCTTTACATGCACTTTCTGATAAGTAATGACGACGGCTATCGCGCCAGGGGTCTGGCCTGCCTGGCGCAGGCGCTGGCTGCCAATGCAAAAGTGTCGGTGGTGGCGCCAGATCGTGACCGCAGCGGCGCCAGCAACTCGCTTACTCTGGAGCGGCCGCTGCGCGTGACCGTCGGCGACAACGGCTTTATCAGCGTGGACGGCACGCCCACCGACTGTGTGCATCTCGCCATCACCGGTCTGCTGGACATCGAACCCGACATGGTGGTGTCCGGCATTAACGAGGGCGCCAATCTGGGCGACGACGTGTTGTATTCTGGCACGGTCGCGGCCGCCATGGAGGGGCGTTTCCTGGGCTATCCGGCGATGGCGGTGTCGCTAGCGGGGACTGAGCCTAAGCATTTCGACACGGCCTCGCGCGTGGTGACGACCCTGGTAAAGCGTCTGGAAACGGAGCGTCTGGCGCCCGACATCATTCTGAATGTCAACGTGCCCGACATTCCCTTCGACGAGATTGCCGGTTTTCAGACCACGCGCCTGGGTCATCGCCACAAGGCCGAGCCGGTGGTGCGCATGGCCGACCCGCGCGGACGCACGATTTACTGGGTGGGTCCGGCGGGCGCGGAGCAGGACGCCGGGCCCGGTACGGATTTTCACGCCGTAAACCAGGGTTTCGTGTCCGTCACCCCCATACAGATTGATCTGACCCGCTATGACGCTATGGAAATGATCGCGCAGTGGCTGCAAGGTTGCGAAGCATGAGCGACCGTGACATCAGCGGCATTGGCATGACTTCGCAGCGCACTCGCGACCGGCTGGCGGACCGGCTGGCGGCCAAGGGCATCGGGGACCCGCGGGTGCTGGATGCGATTCGGCGTATACCGCGGCATCTGTTCGTGGAAGAAGCGCTAAGCAGCCGCGCGTATGAGGACAATGCGCTGCCCATCGGTCATCGTCAGACGATCTCGCAGCCCTATATCGTGGCGCGCATGACCGAGATCGTGCTGGGGGGTGGTGAGGTCAAAAAAGTGCTGGACATCGGCACCGGCTCCGGCTATCAGGCCGCGCTGCTGGCCGACCTGGTCGAGCAGGTTTACACCGTCGAGCGCATCCGCGAGTTGTCCATGCAGGCGCGTCGGGTGATGCGCAGGCTCAAGCTCAATAATGTTCACTTCAAGCTGTCAGACGGGTTTGGCGGCTGGCCGGAGCACGCGCCCTTCGACGCCATCATCGTCACCGCCGCGCCGGAGCAGGTGCCCGACGCGCTGCTGGCGCAACTGGCGGTGGGCGGCCGCATGGTGATTCCGGTTGGGCGAGAAAGTGGCGCGCAACAGTTGCTACTGATTACCCGCCTGACCGATCGTTACCATCAGGACGTGCTGGAGTCGGTCAGCTTCGTGCCGCTGGTTAAGGGTCCAAAACATTATTGACCCGGATTTATGGTCGCGCGTGTCATCCTGATCGTCCGCGAAACTGCCGGCGCGTGCAATTCGGGGTACACGGGTGGCGGATAAGCGCGACGCCCGTCGGCCGAGGCTGTCGCGGCTCTTCGCAACCTCACTGGCCTTGTTGCTGACGGCCTGCGTGAATACCGCGGGATATCAGGGAGCAGGCGGCGATTCGCCCGCCAACGTTTACACCATACGCGAGGGTGAAAGCCTGTACGCCATCGCGTGGCGCTACGGTCTGGATTACAAGGAAGTCGCGAGCTGGAACGATATCGGGCCGCCGTACACGATCTACCCCGGGCAGCGCATCCGGCTGAATCCGTCCACGAGCATCGCCCGCGCCGAGAGCGCGCCGGAGTCGACGTCCCGTTCTTCGCCGGCTCTGTTTCCGTCGCCGACCGCGCCGCCACCATCAGTGGCGCGGACTTTTCCCGCGCCGCCTGAGCCTGCCGTGCGAACGGTGCCCTTGCCGCCTCCGGTCACCACACCATCGACACAGGCACTAACGGCGCCGGATGGTTGGCGGTGGCCCGTGCAGGGCGAGTTGATCGCCCGCTTTATGCCGAACGGTAACGGCAGCAAAGGCATCGATATCGCGGGTCAGGCAGGACAGCCCGTGCAGGCCGCGTCCGGCGGCGAAGTCGTCTATAGCGGCGGTGGACTTGTCGGTTACGGTCAGCTTATCATCATCAAGCACGACCAGAACATTCTGAGCGCGTACGCACATAACCAGGCGTTGCTGGTTAAAGAGGGTGAGCAGGTCGCCGCGGGACAGACCATCGCGGAACTGGGCAGTACTGGATCAATGCGCCCCATGCTGCATTTCGAGATTCGTCAGGACGGACAGCCCGTCGATCCGCTCCGGTATCTGCCGTCACTGTAAGTCCGCCGTTCCAGCATCGCCACATCACGCAGCGGCGGCGGATGCTCGTTTAGCGGCGCAGGTGCCAGCAAATACGGCCGTGATCAGTTCGTGACTAGCCCAAAACCTGGAGGCTCAATGCGCGACCCGCGGGACAAGGGTGTGCCAGAAGACGATGACGCCGCCGATGCGGATACGCTGATAGAAGTCCTCATGGCCGATGACGTGAGCGAAGAGGTGCTGGCCGTCGTGCTGGAAGAAGCCATCGAGGAAATCGAGGAGGGTATAGAGGCGGAGTCGGCGGCTGAGCCGAAGGCGCGCATCCGCGGTCATCCGCGTCAGGGCGAGCTCGATCCAACCCGGTTGTATTTGAGCGAAATCGAATTTTCTCCGCTGCTGACGCCTGCGCAGGAGATTCATTACGCGCGGCTGGCCCAGCGGGGCGTGGAAAGCGGCCGGCGCAAGATGATCGAAAGCAATCTGCGCCTGGTGGTCAAAATCGCGCGCCGTTATCTTAATCGCGGGCTGGCGCTGCTGGATCTCATCGAGGAGGGTAATCTGGGCCTGATCCGGGCGGTGGAGAAATTCGATCCCGAAAGGGGCTTTCGCTTTTCCACGTACGCGACGTGGTGGATTCGCCAGACCATCGAGCGCGCGATCATGAACCAGACCCGCACGATCCGGCTACCCATCCACGTAATCAAGGAATTGAATCTTTACTTACGCGCTTCCCGCAAACTCGCCCGCGAACTTGAGCACGAGCCGACCGCCGAGGAAGTCGCGCGGTTGCTCGACAAGCCGGTCGATGATGTCAAGAAACTGCTCAGTCTCAGCGATTGCGTGACGTCGGTGGATCTGCCGGTCGGCCGCGACGGCGACCGGCCATTGCTGGATATTATTCCGGATGAATCCAGCCCCGAGCCGGCCAGCAAGTTGCAAACCGAGGGCGTGCACGCGCATATAGCGGCCTGGCTGGACGAACTGGACAGCAAACAGCGCGCGGTGGTCATACGGCGCTTCGGACTGTACGGGCACGATCGCGCCACCCTGGAAAAGGTGGGCGCCGAACTGGGCGTCACCCGCGAACGCGTGCGTCAGATACAGATGGACGCACTGCGCCGCCTGCGCAATATTCTTGAAAGCCGCGGCTTTTCCGAAGACAGCCTGCTGAAGGAGTGAGCAAAGGAATCGTAGGGTTAAGCCATCAACAGCGCCGCCGCGACGGCGCGACCTTCGGCCATCAACACGTTGAATGTGCGGCAGGCGGCCGCTGTGTCCATTGTTTCGAAACCGATCCGCTTGCGGCGAAAAAAATCCATAACTTCAGGCGCCGGAAACCGCAGCCGCGGTCCCGTTCCCAGCAGCACCACTTCCGGTTGCAGCGCCATGATCAATTCCAGATTCGTGGGTTCCAGAGCGGCCAGCGTGCGAGGCGGCCAATGCGGCTCCAGGCGATCCGGCGTGACGATCAGGCTGTCCGTAAACGCGCGCTCGTTGATGACCACGCGGCCGGCTTCGTAGGCGCGGATGCGATAATTGCCGGGTCCGAACTCCTGCGTGATGTCCATGTTTATGCCGCTTCCGTTGCTAAGGCGGCGGTATCGGTGTGCGGCTAAGCGCGCGCGCCACCGCCGCCAGATTGCCGGCGGCCATGCGCGCGGTGCGGTGCGACCATGCGTGGCCGTGGTCGGTGTCGAGATAATTAGGGCCTGGCCCCGGACCCATGTTCCAGTAAGCCCAGGCCTGTCCTGGCATCGTGAAGCCGATATCGCCCAGCGCACCGGAGATTTCACCGATCACGTGGTGCGCACCGTCTTCGTTGCCGGTGACCACCACGCCGGCGACGTGGTTGTAGGCGACGGGGCGACCGTCCTCGGCAGTCTCTGACAGCATCGCGTCCATGCGTTCGAGCACCCGCTGGGCAATGCTGCAGGGACGGCCCAGCCATGTCGGCGTGGCGATGATCAGAATCTCTGCGGCCAGAATCTGCTCGCGGATCCGCGGCCACTGATCGCCGTCGCCCTCATCGGAACTGACGCCGGGTTTAATGTTGAAATCCACCATGCGTACGATATCCGTCGTCACTTTCTGCGTTTCCAGCGCGGCCATCAGTACTCTGGCGAGCGCCTCGGTGTTGGATGTCTGAGGTGAGGATTTCAGCGTGCAGTTCAATACCAGCGCGTGCATGATCAGGAGCTCCATAGATCCATTCTTGCCCTGGAGAGAGGCAAATTCCATACCTGTTGCGATTACGATGCGGGTTACCGACCTGACCTGCCGAGCCCGGCCGGGTACCTCCGCGGTTGGGCAGCTGAGCCTGCTTCGCGTATCATATTTTGTTACCCACGCAGGATACGCTTAGACCTTGATCGAGGAATTTCCGCGCATTACCCGGCTGCCGCCCTATGTCTTCAACATCGTCAATGAGTTGAAGGCGAAAGCGCGCGCGCGTGGCGAGGACATCATCAATTTCGGCATGGGCAATCCAGATGGACCCACCCCTGAGCATATCGTGCGGAAACTCGTGGAGACCGTGCGACGCGGCGATACGCACCGCTATTCGCTGTCGCGGGGTATACCGCGGCTGCGGCGCGCGATCACGCACTGGTATCGGGCGAAGTATGGCGTGCGACTCGATCCCGACAGCGAGGCGATAGTTACCATCGGCTCCAAGGAGGGGCTGGCGCACCTGGCGCTGGCCGTGCTGGGGCCCGGTGATGCGGTGCTGGTGCCGAGTCCGGCATATCCAGTACATCCATATGGTTGCGTGATAGCTGGCGCGGATATCCGCCACGTGCCGTTGACGCCGGGGGTTGATTTTTTCGCGGAGCTGCAGCGCGCGATCGCCGATTCCTGGCCGCGGCCCAAGATGCTGATCCTGAATTTTCCCGCCAATCCCACCACGCAGTGCGTGCAACTCGATTTTTTCGAGAAAGTGGTCGCGGTCGCGCGCGAGCACGGCATCTGGGTGGTGCATGATATCGCTTACGCCGAGATCGTGTTCGATGGCTACACAGCGCCCTCCATACTGCAGGTGTCCGACGCCAAACAGGTGGCGGTGGAATTTTATTCGCTGTCCAAAACCTACAACATGCCGGGCTGGCGGGTGGGTTTCATGTGCGGCAACCCGACGTTGGTGGCGGCGCTCTCGCGCATCAAGTCCTATCTGGATTACGGCATGTTCACGCCCATCCAAGTGGCCGCCATATGTGCGCTGGAGGGGCCACAGGACTGCGTGGCACAGATTCGCGCGACGTATTCCCAGCGCCGTGACGTGCTGTGCGATGGGCTGGATGCGCTGGGCTGGCCGGTGGAAAAGCCGCGGGCGACGATGTTCGTGTGGGCGCCGATCCCGGAAGTTTATCGCGCGCAGGGATCGCTGGAATTCTCCAAAAAGTTGCTCAATGAAGCCAAGGTGGCGGTCTCCCCGGGTATCGCCTTCGGTCAGTATGGCGACGGCTTTGTCCGCTTCAGTTTAATCGAAAATGAACATCGCACGCGGCAGGCGTTGCGCGGTATTCGACGGATGTTTCGCGATGCGCCGTAGCATTCCCGTCGCGCGCGCCATGTGCGACGGGCCGCCACTGGAGAGCGGGTTTGGAGCCGGTTAAGATCGGTATCATCGGGCTGGGCACCGTCGGCTGCGGCACGGTGGCGGTGCTGGCGCGCAACGCGCACGAGATCACCCGGCGCGCGGGCCGCGAGATCCAAATTGTCCGCGCTGCGGCGCGGCGGAGAGAGCGTCCCCGCGATTGCGACATCCGCGGCATTCCGCTGACCACCGACCCGTTCGAGATCGTCGACGACCCGTGTGTGGAAATCGTGGTGGAACTGATCGGCGGCATCAAGCCCGCTCGCGAGCTGGTGCTGCGCGCGATCGCCAATGGTCGTCACGTGGTCACGGCCAACAAGGCACTGATCGCCTTGCACGGCAATGAGATCTTCGCGCGCGCGCACGAACGCGGCGTGGTGGTGGCGTTCGAGGCCGCGGTGGCGGGCGGTATCCCGATTATCAAGGCGATCCGCGAGGGGCTGGCGGGCAACACCATTGAGTGGCTGGCGGGCATCATCAACGGCACCGGCAATTTCATTCTCTCGGAGATGCGCGAGCGGGAACGGGATTTCGATGAAGTGCTGGCCGAAGCGCAGGCGCTGGGCTATGCGGAAGCCGACCACCGCTTCGACGTCGAGGGCATCGACTCTGCCCACAAGCTGACCATCATGGCGTCTATCGCCTTCGGCATTCCCTTACAGTTCGAGCGCGTTTACACCGAGGGCATTACGCGCATTACACCGGAGGACGTGACCTACGCCGCGGATCTGGGCTATCGAATCAAGCATTTAGGCATAGCGCGGCGTGCGGCGCAAGGCATCGAGCTGCGCGTGCATCCCACCCTAATCCCGCACCGGCGCCTGATCGCCAACGTGGACGGCGTCATGAATGCCGTGCTGGTGCGCGGGGACGCCGTCGGCCCGACCCTGTATTACGGGCGGGGCGCGGGCGCCGAACCGACCGCGTCGGCGGTCGTGGCCGATCTCGTTGACGTGGTGCGCGCGCTCACCGCCGACCCCGAGAATCGCGTGCCGCATCTGGCGTTCCAGCCGGACGCCCTGTCGGATACGCCGGTGCTGCCCATCGAGGCGGTGGAGACCGCGTTTTATCTGCGTCTGCGCGCTGAAGATCGGCCCGGCGTGCTGGCCGACGTGACGCGTATCCTGGGCGACCTCAACATCAGTATCGAGGCGATCCTGCAAAAAGAGCGGGCGGAAGGCGAGACCGACGTGCCGATCATCATGATCACGTACAAGGTGCTTGAACAGAACATGAACCAGGCGATCGCGCGAATTGAGCGACTGTCGGCGGTGACGCAGGATGTGATCCGCATTCGCCTGGAGTCACTGAAATAAGCGCGGCGATCGAATTGCATCGTTGTGTGGGCACCGCTCCTACAACTTCATTCAGGTACAAACATGCCCTTCAGAACCCGTTATACCGGACTCATCAATAAATACCGCAACCGCCTGCCGGTGCGCGACGATACGCGCATCATCAGCCTGGGCGAGGGCAACACGCCGCTGATCCGGCTGAGCCACGTCGCGGGCGAGCTTTGTGTGGATGTCGATGTCTACGTGAAATTCGAGGGCCTGAACCCCACCGGCTCGTTCAAGGATCGCGGCATGACCCTGGCCGTTACCAAGGCGGTGGAAGAGGGCAGCCGCGCGATCATCTGCGCCTCTACCGGCAACACGTCGGCTTCGGCCGCGGCTTACGCGGCGCGCGCGGGAATCACGGCTTTCGTGCTGATCCCGGAGGGCAAGATCGCGCTAGGCAAGCTGGCGCAGGCCATGATGCACGGCGCGCGCATCGTCACGATCAAGGGCAATTTCGACGACGGCATGCGGCTGGTGCGCCAGTCGGCGGAGCAACTGCCCTTGACCATCGTCAATTCCATCAATCCGTACCGGCTGCAAGGCCAGAAGACGGCGGCGTTCGAGATCGTGGAGGAACTGGGCCGCGCGCCCGATTATCACTGCATACCCGTGGGCAACGCCGGCAACATCAGCGCGCACTGGATGGGCTACAGCGAGTATCAACAGGTGGGTGTGGTCGCCACCCGGCCGGTGATGGTGGGTTATCAGGCGGCGGGCGCCAATCCGTTCATGCGCGGCGAGATGGTGGACAAGCCGGAAACCGTGGCAAGTGCTATACGCATCGGGCATCCACAAAGCTGGGAACTGGCATGGCGGGTGCAGGAGGAATCACACGGCTGGTTCGATCAGTGCGAGGATCACGAGATTCTCGCCGCGCAGAAATGGCTTGCGGAGCGCGAGGGTGTGTTCTGTGAACCGGCCTCGGCGGCTTCGCTGGCTGGCGCCATGCGCGACATCCGGGCTAAGAAAATTCCGGCGGGCGCGAAAGTAGTTTGTACTCTCACCGGAATGGGCCTTAAGGACCCGGACATCGCGATTTCCCAGAGTCAGCAACCGATGACTGCCGTCGAGCCGACCCTGGACGCGATCAGGTCGGTCATCACGGCGCGGATCGAGTGAATGCTCGCCAGGTTCGCCTGCGTTCGTAGGCTGAGCACATTACCCGACCAACGACCACAGCCGCTGGCCCGGAGATGCCGTGTTTAGCTCGATTTTGTCCGCATGCCGCGTGCAATACTCTGACCGTCAAATCTAGGGTACAACAACCACGTCACCGGTTCGCAGGACGATATTCTGCTGAGCGTTATCGCCAGACTGCACCTCGCCGTAATCGAACGGAAAGACGATTTCCCGACCACCTTCGCGACGCCGAACACTGATGTTGTCCGAGTTGGCGAACGGCGTGAGTCCGCCCGCCAGGGTGAGCGCCTGCATGACGTCCACGTAGCGGCCGAGGACGAATTGTCCTGGCGCGTTGACCTGCCCGATCACGAACACGTTATAACCGGCGACCTCCACGACGGACACGGTAACGACTGCCGCGGGTATGTACTTTTGCACCCGCTCGGTGATAATTCCGGTGACTTCCACGGGTGTCTTGCCGGCCACATTGACATCGCCCGCGAGCGGAAACGATATGCCGCCGTCGGGTCTGACTCTCACTTCTCGCTGTAGATCCGGTTCTTTCCAGACCGAAATGTTCAATAGGTCCTGCGGGCCGATGCGATAGCCCACTGTGGGTTCGGTGGTCGCTCCGCCAGTGTCCGCCCCTTCGACGCCGCTGGTAGATACGCTGGGATCGTAGGTTCCCCCCGGCGGTACTACGCAGGCGCTTAAGGCCGCCACGGTCGCGACGATGAACGCCATCATGATCGCGCCGCGCGTCAATCGCGTGTGGATCGGTATGATCGCTGTCATCGACTGGGATCGGGGCTTTGTATTCTATTCATAAAGTCTTCCTCTGTACGTCTATGTCTGTATGTTGAAGTTGCTTTTGGTTGTCGCCGCGAGCGCAGAGTTCCGTCGTTTGGGGCGCCGGGTGCTCGCTAGGCGCGCCGGCGCCAACGATGTTGCTATCGATATCGCTCGGCCGCCATGACGACACGTCCAGATTTGAATTTACCACCCATGGTGCGGGATTGCCTCGCATAGAACAATAGCGCGCCAGATTTGTCGAGAATTCGGCGCGCGGAATCAATTCGGCGCCCAGGCGGCCAACGTGCGGCGATGGCAACTGGCAGTCGATCAGCGCATAGCCCCAGAATTGCAGATGCCGCGCCAGATAAGCCATGCCGACCTTGGAGGCATCGGTCGCCCAGCTGAACATGGACTCGCCAAAAAAAACGCCGCCGATCGCCACACCGTACAGACCACCGACTAGGGCTTCGATGCGCGCCTCCCCCTGAGTCTCCCAGATTTCCACGGAGTGCGCGAAGCCTTGCGCGTGCAGTTGACAGTAAGCCGACAGCATTGCGTCCGTAATCCAGGTGTCGGCGCCCTGCCGTCGCGGCGCGGCGCAGCCGGCCACCACTTCACCGAACGCGCGATCGAAGGTGACAGTGTACGCCTTGTTACGTATCGATTTTCGCAGGCTGCGCGTCAGCCTGAATCGATGCGGAAACAACACCGCGCGCGGGTTCGGCGCCCACCACAATATCGGCTGACCCTGTTCGTACCACGGGAAAATGCCCTTGGTGTAAGCGCGCAACAATCGCGCGGAATGCAAATCGCCGCCCGCCGCCAGCAGACCCTCCGGCTCGATGCACGCCGTTTCCACCGGCGGAAACGGATACTCCGGGTCCATAGGGTCCAGCCATTCGATGCTCATGATTGGCGGCTCATTATTCAAGTTCTGTGTCTACGGTTCGGGAGTGTGCCTGCTGGAGGAAGCGCGTGTGGCCCCACTGCGTCCTCTTCGTAATGTTCCAGAGACACGTATTCAGGTTAATAAATTCTGCGGACGTATCGATTGTTCCTATGCAGAAGGCGAGCATTGCCGCGCGGCGAGACCGCGCGCTTCGCCATACTACGCTTGCCCTTGTCTCCTTGCGCGGCCACCCGCGACCGCGCTCGTGAAACCGGGCACCGCGTGTGTTATGTTGAATTGCGGTCCAAAACCGCGCCGGTCACGCACCTGACGGATGCGGCGTGGCTTGGCTTCTGCGACGATTCTGATTTTACCCCAAAACCTTAAGCCTTGAGGATGACCCTATGAGCACCCGACGAAGACGTGCGACCACGCGTGCCACCGCGGCACCGTTCTTGGACCTTATGATCAAGAGCGGCGAGATCGCGACGGCTTCGGCGATGACGATTTTTCATCGCACGTTGATGATGTCCGGCGCCGATACCTCCGCTCTCACCGCGGCAGAGCGTCGCGAGTTCGCCCGCATGTATACGGAAAAGATGCAGGCGGCCATGGAATCGGGCCAGATTATCGCGGCCGAGATGCTGAGGCTCAATCAGCAGTTGATGACTCTGGCGTGGTCTCAGTCCGTGAGCAACGCCATGGCGCTGACCTCGATGCTGAGCGGGCACAACCCCGGTTCGGCGTTCGCGGCGCAAACCCAGTTCATGAATACTGCCGCGCGCCAGGTGGCCGAATCCGGTCAAAAGATCGTTGCGGCCACGACTCGCGCCGCCACCAGGGGCCTGACTCCTATCCATACCGCGGCATCGGCGAATGCCCGCCGGCTCGGACGGCCCAAACGATAACCCTCTGACTGTTAACGAATTGATGAGTGGACAAGGGTCGATTTTATGCGGGTGCAAGGCCATCTGAATGACTGACATCGAATAGTTTTTCAGGCCACATGGGTTGCCTTACTGTTGCGTCTGGCGTATGTTGCATCGCAACAGGGAGGACGTGACATGTGGTTAAAAAGTCGCAAAGTTGTAAATCTGGCACTACAAGGCGGGGGTGCTCACGGTGCATTTACCTGGGGCGTGCTGGATCGATTTCTGGAAGACGAACGCCTGGAAATCGAGGGTATCAGCGGCACCAGCAGCGGGGCGATGAACGCCGTCGCCCTGGCTTACGGCATGACAGTCGATGGCCGCGAAGGTGCGCGGCATTCGCTGGCCAGCCTGTGGAACCGGGTGGGCATCAGCATTCCCGGATACTCGCCGAGCGCTGGCGTAATGGGCGTGGAACGCTCGTTCGCGCTGGAAGGCGCGCTGGCGATGAGCCGTATTTTTTCGCCTTACCAGCTCAACCCCATGAATCTCAACCCGCTGCGGGAAATTGTCACCAGCGTGTTCGATTTCGAGCAACTGCGCGAGCAGAGCAAACTCAAGCTCTTTATCGCAGCCACGCAGGTGAGCACCGGCAAACTGCGGCTTTTCGAAACCCACGAAATGACCGCCGATGCGCTGCTCGCTTCAGCATGTCTGCCGACCCTGCACCACGCGGTCATGATCGACGGCGAAGCGTACTGGGACGGGGGTTATGCGGGCAATCCGGTGCTGTTTCCGCTTTTCTACGAATGCGGCGCTCCGGACATCGCCGTTATCCTGCTGCACCCGCTCGATCGGCCGCAGTTGCCCACATCGGTGTCGAGCATTCAGCAGCGTACGGCGGAACTGAGTTTTGGGACCACGTTTCTGCGCGAAATGCGCTCCATTGTGCAGGCCAAGCAGCAGGTCAGCGGTAATTTCTTGTCCTTGGGCAAATTCGAGCGCCGTCTGCGCCGTCTGAACCTGCATCTGATCGAACCGGACCAGGCGCTGACCAAACTCGACGGCGCCAGCAAGCTCGACAACGACAGCGCTTTCCTGCTCTGGCTTAAGGAGCACGGGCGGGCGGCGGCAGAGATCTGGTTAGAACAAAATTTCGATAGGCTAGGCCGAAGCTCGTCAATCGATCTGGAGGCGATGTTCGGCTGAGCGCTTCGTTCCCCGCATCGTCAGCCTGAGGGTGGAGCATGCGTGGGCGGCACCGCTTCGGGACGAAAGGGCGACAAGCCCCAGAGCGCCTCGTATTCCTGTTCCATCGCAAGTTGTTCGCGCCGGCAGAAATCGGCCAACGCGGCGTGGAACTGCGGTTGGGCAATCCAGTGCGCCGACCAGATGCGGGTCGGCAGGAAACCGCGCCATATCTTGTGTTCGCCCTGCGCGCCGGGTTCGAAGCGTTGCAGGCCGTGGCGGATGCAATAGTCGATGCCCTGGTAGTAGCAGGCTTCAAAATGCAGGCTGTGAAATGCCTGATCGCATCCCCAGAAGCGGCCGTAAAGGGCGTTGTCGCTGCGAAAATTAATCGCGCAGGCGACCGGGTGCGAATCCAGCTCGGCCATTACCAGCACCACACGCGATCCCATCGTGCGCCCGATCTCCTTGAAAAAGCCCAAGTTCAGGGTGGGAGTACCCCATTTGCGATCGAAGGTGTCAGTGTAAAAGCGATGCACCGTTTCCCACAGGCGAGGATCGGCCTGGCCGCCGAGGATGATTTTCAAAGCGATATTCTGCTCGGCCATGCGCGCGCGCTCACGCTTGATCTTCTTGCGTTTGCGGGACTGTAAGCCGTCGAGGAAATGATCGAAATCGTGATAGCCGTGGTTGTGCCAGTGGTATTGCACCCCCAGTCGCAGCATCAGCTCATGCGCCCGCAGCCGCTCGGTATCGGCAGGGTCCGTGAACAGCCAGTGGGCGCCGGTGAAGCCGTGCTCCTTGGCGAGCGCGATCGCGCGCTCGATCAGTCGGTCCTTGACGAACCCGGCATCTGTATCGGCGCGCACCAGCAGGCGCGGGCCGGTGATGGGCGTATAGGGAATCGCCGTGACCAGCTTCGGGTAATATTCCAGCCCGTGACGCTCGTACGCCGACGCCCATGACCAGTCGAACACGAACTCGCCGTAGGAGTTGGTCTTGATATACTAAGGCATCGCGCCGGTCAGCGCGCCCCCGCGGTCGCGCGCCAGCAAATGGGTCGGGCGCCAGCCGAACGCCTTGCCCACGCATCCGTGACGCTCCAGAGCGACAAGAAATTCGTGGCTTAGAAAGGGCTCGTCGCGGCCGGCGAGGGCGTTCCATGCGTCGGCCCCGACTGCCTCAAGCGACTCGCAGACCTGCACGTCCAATTGGTGATGACACTGGTCTGGTTGCACGTGGCAATCGTCTGGCGAAGTAGATGAGCGATCGCGTTGCTGGCGACAGGCTGTTAGCGACCGACCGGATGGCGGGTTACTTGCCTAGCAGTTGATCCAGATATTTCTCCGCGTCCAGCGCCGCCATGCAGCCCGTGCCCGCGGAGGTGATTGCCTGCCGATAAACATGATCCATCACATCGCCCGCGGCAAATACGCCGGGCATGGTGGTCGCGGTCGCGTCGCCTTCGAGTCCGCTTTTGACCACGATGTAGCCGCCCCGCATCTCCAGTTGCCCTGCGAAAATTTCCGTGTTCGGCCGATGACCGATAGCGATGAACACACCTTTCAGGTCCAGATCCTCCGGCACGCCGGTATCCACCCGCTTGATGCGCAGACCGGTAACGCCCGACTCGTCGCCCAACACCTCGTCGACCACGTGATGCCAGGCGATGCGCATCTTGCCGTTGCTGGTTTTCTCCAGTAATTGATCCTGCAGAATTTTGTCCGCGCGCAGCCGGTCACGACGATGCACCAGGGTGACTTCCGAAGCGATATTCGACAGATAGAGCGCTTCCTCGACCGCGGTGTTGCCGCCGCCGACCACGGCCACTTTCTCGTCGCGATAGAAAAATCCGTCACAGGTCGCGCACGCCGACACGCCCCTGCCCCTGAATTTTTCTTCCGACGGCAGACCCAGATACATGGCGGTGGCGCCGGTGGCGATGATCAGCGCATCGCAGGTGTACGCGCCGGCGTCGCCCACGAGGGTAAAGGGGCGTTCGGTCAAATGCGCGGTGTGAATCTGATCCAGGATGATGTCGGTGTCGTAGCGCTGCGCGTGTTTGAGCATGCGCTCCATCAGCGCCGGTCCTTGCAGACCCTCGACGTCGCCGGGCCAGTTGTCGACATCCGTGGTGGTCATCAACTGGCCGCCCTGCTCGATGCCGGTTATCATCACCGGCTTCAAATTGGCGCGCGCGGCATAGACCGCCGCGCTATACCCCGCGGGGCCGGAACCCAGAATGAGGAGACGACTGTGTTTAGGCTTTGTCATGATTATTTTTCCGTTACTTTGGGGCGCCGGCGTCGTGGGGTCGCAATATCGTTCGTACGCGCGAATGTCGGGATATGACACTTCCACGCTGCGCGGGTTCGGGCTGCCGGGTTGAAGTCAAGGCAAGACCGGGTATGGTACGAGTCGGCCCGTTGTTGGTAAAGGCAGCATGACAAAGGCAGAGTCTTATGCGTATCGGCATCCCCACAGAAGTCAAACCGCACGAAGGCCGCGTTGCGCTTATACCCGCGGCGTGCAAGGAGTTGTCGCGGGCAGGTAATGAAGTCTACGTGGAGCGCGGTGCCGGTCTGGAAAGCGGCTTCGGCGACTACGACTACCTCGCGGTCGGGGCGCGGATTTGCGCCGATGCCGGCGAGCTTTATGCGCGCGCCGAACTGGTGGTCAAGGTCAAGGAACCCGTTGACGCGGACCTCGCGCATCTGCGCCGCGAACACCTGCTGTTCTGCTTTTTACACCTGGCGGCGAACCGCGAACTTGCCGCGCGTCTGCGCGACATCGGTCTCACCGCAATCGCATTCGAGACGGTGGAACATAACGGCGCGCTGCCGCTGCTCGCGCCCATGAGCGAGATCGCCGGACGTTTGTCGGTGCAGGTCGCCACGCACCTGCTGCATCAGCCGCAGGGCGGATCGGGCATCATGCTGGGCGGCTTGGCGGCCGCCGAACGTGGCAACGTGGTGGTGCTGGGCGCCGGTGTGGCCGGCGGTGCGGCCGCGGCGGTGGCGGCGGCACTGGGCGCGAATGTCACGGTGTTCGATCTCGATCGTGAGCGACTGTCGCGCATGCGGAACCTGAGCCCAAATGTCACCGCGCTATATTCGTTCCGTCACGATATCGAGACGGCGTTGCCAGCGGCCGATCTGCTGGTGGGGGCGGTGTTGTTGCCGGGCAAGCGTTCGCCGCAGCTGGTGACGCGCGAGATGATCAAATGCATGCGCCCCGGCAGCGTGATCACCGATATTTCGGTCGATCAGGGCGGTTGCGTGGAGACCAGCCGGCCGACCAGCTACGCGGACCCCGTTTATATCGAGGAGGGCGTGCAGCATTTCACCGTCACCAACATGCCGGGCGCGGTGCCGCGCACGTCCTCCAAGGCGCTATCCGCGAGTCTTATGAGTTTCGTGGCCAGGCTCACCAGGCCCGACTGGGACACGCACGCGGCACTGCGCGCCGGCATCAACGTGCGCGCCGGCCAGTTCGAGAATCCGATTATACGTGCCGAGCTACATGACTTATAATAAATATATGCTTCAACAAATTATCAGAGCAACGTAAGGGAGATTGTTGAATTTGGCCCAGGCAACGCAGAAGAAAGTCGCTGGCCGGACGTTGAGCGGACACGTGATTCGCGGCACGCGCGAAGGCGCCTTGTTCGTGCTCGTGGCGATTGGGCTGTACCTGCTCATGGCGCTGCTGACTTATAACCCGAGCGACCCGGGCTGGTCGTATACCGGCGGCGGTGCTGCCGCCACCAACCTGGGCGGCGTGGCGGGCGCCTGGTTTGCCGACGCGTTCCTGTACATATTTGGCTATTTCGCCTTTCTCGCGCCCGTCATGGTGATCCATAGCGGCTGGCTGATATTCCGTGGCGCCGGCACGCCGGAGCAGCCGGTGTACGGCGACTTGAGCATTCGCTGGGCGGGCTTCGCGGTGACCCTCGCGGCCGGCTGTGGGCTGGCGACCTTGCACATCGGCGCGGATGCGCTGCCGCTCAACGCTGGCGGCATTCTGGGAGATCTGGTCGGGCACGGACTCGAAGGCGTATTCAATTTTGTCGGCGCCAGCCTGCTGCTGATCGCTTCCCTGCTGGCCGGTATCACGCTGTTCACCGGCCTGTCCTGGCTGGGGTTAATGGATACGATCGGCCGCGGCGGCATGAGTTTATACAACCAGACCGTAGGCCGCGCGCAATCGCTGTGGCAGGCTTACCGCGCGCGCCGCGACACAAGGCGGCTGACCGCCAACGATGAACGTGCCGCGCCAAAGCGACGCAAGGCGCCGCGTATCGAACCCGTGCTGGGCGATACGATACCGGTTATAAAACCGGCGCGAGGCGAACCAACAGTGGTCGCGCGGGAAAGGTCAGGGCTGGAGCGACAGTTTCCGCTGTTTGTGGGCAGCCCCGGCAGCCCCGAACTGCCGCCGCTGTCACTGCTCGATCCGCCCCTGCCGCACCAGGGCGGCTATTCGCAAGCCAAGTTGCAGGATCTCTCGCGGCTGGTCGAGTCCAAACTGGCCGATTTCGGTATCGAAGCCCAGGTCACGGCCGTGCAGCCGGGACCGGTGATCACGCGCTTCGAGCTGCATCCAGCGCCGGGTGTGAAGGTCAGCCGCATCAGCAGTCTAGCGAAGGATCTCGCGCGCGCGCTGTCCGTCATCAGCGTGCGCATCGTCGAAGTAATTCCGGGCAAGCCGGTGGTCGGTCTGGAGATTCCCAACGAGCAGCGTGAAATTGTTTCATTAAGCGAGATCGTGCAGTCGCCGGTTTACGAGAAAACGAGTTCGCCGCTGACCCTGGCATTGGGCCGCGACATCGGCGGCCGGCCGGTGGTGGTCGATCTGGCGCGCATGCCGCATCTGCTGGTGGCGGGCACCACCGGCGCGGGCAAGTCGGTGGCCATCAACGCCATGTTGCTGAGCCTGATTTACAAGGCGATACCGGCCGACGTGCGGCTGATCCTCATCGATCCCAAGATGCTGGAGCTGTCGGTGTACGACGGCATACCGCACCTGCTGGCGCCGGTGGTCACGGATATGAAGGAGGCGGCGAACGCGCTGCGCTGGAGCGTGGCCGAGATGGAGCGGCGCTACAAGCTGATGTCAACTTTAGGCGTGCGCAACATCGCGGGTTTCAACAAGAAGATCAGGGATGCGTGCGCGGCAGGCAGTCCGATCACCGATCCGATGTTCGACCGTAGTGCACAACTGGACCCGGAGGCGCGGGCGCCGGAGCTGGAAACCCTGCCGCTGATCGTGATCGTCATCGACGAATTCGCCGACATGATGATCATGGTCGGCAAGAAGGTCGAGGAGCTGATCGCGCGGCTGGCGCAGAAGGCGCGCGCCGCGGGTATTCATCTGGTGCTCGCCACACAGCGGCCGTCGGTGGACGTCATCACCGGCCTCATCAAGGCAAATATTCCGGTACGGATCGCATTCCAGGTGTCGAGCAAAATCGATTCGCGCACCATCCTCGATCAGATGGGCGCCGAACAGCTACTGGGCAACGGCGACATGCTCTATCTACCGCCGGGGCAGGCCGTGCCGGAGCGGGTGCACGGCGCTTTCGTGCGCGATCACGAAGTGCACAAGGTGGTCGATTTCCTTAAACGCAAAGGCAAACCGGATTACGTCGAGGCGGTCCTGCAGGAGCCGGAAACCGGGCAGGACGGGGTGCCGGGTCTGGAGTCGCTGGCAGGCAATGGCGGCGGCGAAGGTGACGCGCTTTACGACGAAGCGGTGGCGGTGGTCACCGAATCGCGCAAGGCGTCGATCTCTTACGTACAGCGGCGGCTCAAGATCGGCTACAACCGCGCGGCGCGCATGATCGAGGAAATGGAGCTGGCCGGCGTGGTGAGTCCCGTGCAGGCAAGCGGTGGTCGCGAGGTGCTGGCGCCACCGCCACCGAGTAATTGATTCGTCTACAAGTGTTTTCGCATGAAATACAATGATTAATTGCCTCCTAGCGGGCGCAGGTCGCGCTTTGGCCTGGTACGCACGCCTGCCCTGTACCTCGGTACGGAAACGCATCTTACCTCTGGGGATTTTGCTGGCTCTAGTGGCGTTGC
>JACCYU010000203.1 GCA_013696315.1 Gammaproteobacteria bacterium
ACTATGCGTTGCTCGCTTTGCCGAGGTCCACTGAGCGCGAATACCAAAGCCGCGATCGCGATGACCCCAGTGAGGCGCAGCGCCACGCCCAAAGCGCCAGCCAGGGCGTCGGCGGGGACCACGCCAAGCCAAGGATACGCAGCGCTCCTCTGACCGCTGTAAAGCAGCGGTAAGGCGGCCAGAGCCAGAGCCAAGAGAACCCACGGGTGCTCAACGTGAGGAATCACCGCGCCTCTCGCTCAGCGGCCCGACATTGCCGGCACAATACCTCCAACGACGTCAGATCGGCGCTGCCGGCCATCGATGCGCGGCCATCGCCAAAAAACAGGCGGCGTGAGCCAAGAAAAAAACCTTCTATCTCCGCGCGGCGTTGCGCGAAGGTTGGTCGCCTGGCGAAGAAGCGTTCTAAGCGCTCGGCAAATACGACTTCGCCCGCGGTCTGGTTGAAAGCTTGATGGATCACGCGATAACCTTCTGGTAACGAGTGCCGCTCATCAACGCGACGCTTAAGGGCACGAAGCCGGCGGCTAGCCTGCGCGAACGGCGCGTCGGTGCGTCGTGCAAATGGCCACAGCGAGTTGGCGTACAGCCAGTAGCCGCCCAGTAACAGGCTGAGTGCGCCCCATAGCGCGACGCCGGCGGCGGGCAACGTCGTGTCAACCAATAGCGGCGGCGCATCGGCCCGCACCGGAATCGCGGCGACGTTATCCACTTCCGGTTCGGGCTCGAGTAACGGCGACATCGAGAAGATCCATTCTGGCACGCTGAGCGCGAAACTCTCGCCCGCGCCGACGAAACGCAGATCGAACCCTGGAATGGCCTCCTGGGTCACGGCGCGCGGGGTCGCGAACACTTGGTAATTGGCCGCAATTTTGTAACGGTTCAGACGTTCCGTCCGAATGCCTCTGGCCCTGACCGCTTGCAGCTCCAGCCATGAATTGACCCAGCGCGAGGGGGGTAACGAACTGCGTTGCAGGCGAAAGGGCTGCTCGACCGCCACCACCAGCTCCAGGCGGACTTTGTCGCCCGCCAAAAGACCAAACGCGCGTGGGCCACGAAGCTCAAGAATTGTAGCGCGTGAATCAGATTCCGATGTTGCTTGCCAGCCCGGCAGGATCTGTTTCTTTCGCTCCGGCAGCGCGCGAGCACCCACGTCGGGGGGCCTGGCCCAACCGGAAGTATCCGCACCTTGTTGCGCCAGGCAGGGCTGGGCCGCGCCGCACAGCGCCGCCCCCACCAACGCCAGGATCAGCGCTGAGAGAACGCGGCGGCATACAAAGGCGCCCTGAGTCATCGTTGCATGAAGAATCGGTTGAGGTCGTCGCAGTCGAGCTTGTCGATCAGGAAATACGGCGTGTGCCCGAATCCAAGAAAGACCCGGTCAAGTGCGGCGCGACGCTCTTCAAATGCCTTGATCAGGCGCGCGCGAATCGCGGGGCGCAACAGCAAATAGCGCTCGGCGCCGGTCTCGCTATCCCGCACGCGCGCCAGGCCGTAAGCGGGTGGATGGTGGAATTCCGCGCTGTCCCACAACACGATCGGAACGATGTCGTGTCTGGCGTACGCACGCAACAGGCGACGCGTGAAATCCAGCGGAAAGTGGAAGTCGGAAACGATGAATACCAGGCAACGGCGGGAACCTACGAGCGGCGCGGCGTCGAGCAGCCCCTGCGCGCCGTCGGCGGTCGGTTGCACCCTGCTCAGGCGACCAATGACCTCGCGCGCCGCTTCACCATTACGGGTCGCTGGCAGCGTAAGCTCCGGCAACAGACTGTTCGCGCCGGCGATCAGACCGAACGGATCGCCGGTACGCGCGGTTGAATACGCCAGCACCCTGAGAAACTCTGTCAGTAGCGCCAGTTTGGAGACGGCGCCCTCGAAGCCCATTGACCCCGACATGTCCACCAGGGCGTAAACAGGCACCAGACTATGCTGGTTATAGATGCGCACATAAAGCTGCCCGAACGGATCGCGCACCGAGCGCCGCAAATCCAGCCGGCGCGGATCGGGATAGTCGAGCAGAGGCGCGGTGCCGGCGTATTCAAATCCGGCGCCCGCGCGGCTGGATACGTGATGCCCCGGCAAGGCAAAACGACTGCGCCACCTGGTGCGATAGTGAAAGTCGCGGATTGCGGCGTCCGCGACCCTCGCCGCGATCATGGCGAGGCGACCTGACTTAGAATCTGCTCCATCATCTGTCGCGCGAGCATGGCGCGCCGCAATTCGTAGACTGGATTAAAGAACACGCGGTGGGTCATGGTCTCGAAGAAGATACTTTGCACATCCTCCGGCACCACCGTCTCGCGATCGTTAAGCCAGGCCGCCACCTTGGCCGCGCGAATCAACAGGCTCGCCCCGCGAGGACTGGCGCCAGCCTGCACCAGTTGACTCATATCGACGTCTTCGATCACGACGCCAAAGCGCTCGGGATCGCGCGTCGCCTCCCAAAGATCGAGCGCGTAGGTCTCTAATGTTTCGCTGACGCCAATCTCCTGCTGGATCAGCGGGCCGATGTCCTTGACCTGGGCGAACGGAATGATCCCCGACTGCACGCGTGCGATCAGCGCGTCCGCATCGTGGAACCGAGTGTCGAACATCAGACTGCGGCGCAGCTCGCGATCCTGTGTCAACTCAATGGGAATCTCCATAAAAAACCGGTCGCGCGCAGCCGACGGAATCTCGAAGGTTTCCTCTTTCTCCACGCGGTTACGATCAGCGAATACCTGCAGGTGTGGAAACCGATACTCGCGGTTGAAGGCGCTGACGCTGCGCTCCGCCATCACCCGCAGCAATAACGAATGCACCTGAGGACGCGCACGATTGATCTCGTTGAAAAAGAAGAACGAAAGATCCTCACCGTGCTTGAGCAGCGGCCCGGGATCGACCTGGGGCCGGCCCTGCTCATTTATGTAGGTGTAATAAATGAGATCGTTCGGCAACAGGTCGATGGTACCCTCAAGCCGCTCGTAGACGCCGCCAATACCGCGGGCCAGCGCGCGCAGCAACGTGGTCTTGCCGACGCCCACGTCGCCTTCCAGCAGTACGTGGCCGCGCGCGAACAGCGCTATCAACACCAGGCGTACAGGACGCTCAAGCCCGACCATCGCCCGGTTGACGCCGTCTTCAAGCGCCAGCGCGCGACCGCGCCAGTCCGCAAGCAGGGAATCGGCCTGGCGCGCGCTGGCCGATGACTCGCGGTTCATCAGTCGTCCTCTTCTTCGGCCGGATCCGGGAGATAACAGCTTTTGGCGGCGGCGGATAAAATGCTCTCATAGTTGTCTCTGGAGCTTTCCGCAACCGGGCCCTCGCGCAGGATCCCGGCACGCTCGCCTGTGGCGGACTGTCCGCGCAGGAAAGTATCCGCGGTGACGAATTCGTCGTGCGTCATCTTTGCGGCAATGTAGTCCATGCTGCATGAGCACTTATAGAGATTGTCAAGATTCTCGCCACCATTCTGCTGCATGCAATCGAACACATACTCCACGACCTCGTGAGTCGGATAATCGTGGGCGTCGTCGGCTGCGCCTGCACTTGCCGTTATCAATAAAACAGACGTGGCGACAATCAGCCTCGATAAATACATAACTTGATTCTCCTGAAGTTGAGTCGACCTGATGGGCTAACGCCAATGGTCGACGGATTGAGTTACGATGCGGCGAAACGGTTAGACCATATCAGAATAGGCGGGTCGGCGTTAGTTTCGAACAAGCCCTGGAATCACAGGCAAAGACAATGACGTTAAGTGCCTGCCTCTGTAGGCTACGACGCGCGCGTTTGACTTTGAAAGCAAACCCACTAGACTTCGAAAGCGGTATTGCCGGCGGTCTGGCTTGCGCGAAAACGCGTAAGCGTTCATGACCGCGACCGCCCATTCCACTTCGAATCAACAGGTTTTTTCGGGATGCAAGTCCATATACTCGGCTCGGGCGCTGGCGGCGGTTTTCCGCAATGGAACTGCAACTGCGTAAACTGTGCCGGTTTCCGCCGCGGGGAAATCACGGCGCGCGCACGCACTCAGTCCTCGATCACGGCCAGCGCCGACGGCATCAACTGGGTGCTGATCAACGCCTCGCCCGACATCCGCGCACAAATCGATGCATTCCCGGCGCTGCAGCCCGCGCGCGCCGTGCGCGATACCGGCATTCGCGCCGTGGTCCTGATGGACAGCCAGATCGATCACACCACCGGCCTGCTGACATTGCGCGAAGGTAATGTTCCGCTGGAGCTATATTGCACCGACATGGTCCATCAGGACCTGACCAGCGGCTTTCCGGTGCTGACCATGCTGGAACACTACTGTGGGGTTAACAGGCATCCGCTGCCCATTGACGGTGACTCGTTCGCCATCGCCGACGCGCACGGTCTCGCATTCACCGCGATTCAGCTTTCCAGCAAGTCGCCACCGTATTCGCCGCACCGGCACGATCCGCATCCGGGCGACAACGTCGGCCTGCTGATCGAAGATCGAGCCACCGGCGGCGCGCTGTTCTACGCGCCGGGCCTGGGTCGGATCGAAGATCATCTGTCGCCCTACATGGCAAACGCGGATTGCTTGCTGATAGACGGTACTTGCTGGACTGACGATGAAATGCTGCGTCGCGGCGTGGGACAGAAAACCGCCAGCGAGATGGGCCATCTGCATCAGTCGGGCGCAGGCGGCATGATTGAATCTCTACGCCAGTTCGACAAGCCGCGCAAGATACTGATCCACATCAATAACACCAACCCCATCCTGAACGAGCACTCACCGGAGCGCGCGGAACTCCTCCGCGAGGGGCTAGAGATCGCCTTTGACGGCATGGAAATCGAACTATGAACGCAACCACTGCATCTTCCAGCGCCGATCGAGCCTGGCCGCCCGAAGAGTTCGAGCGACAGTTGCGAAGCTTAGGCAGCCGCTACCACATTCATCATCCCTTCCAGGCGATGATGAATCGCGGCGAACTTAATCGCGAACAGATTCAGGGCTGGGTGTGCAACCGTTTCTACTATCAGGTCAACATCCCGCTCAAGGACGGCGCGCTGCTTGCTAACTGCCCCGATCGCGATGTGCGTAGAGAGTGGATACAGCGCATCCTGGATCACGACGGGCGCGAAGGTTACGAGGGCGGCATCGACGCATGGGTGCGATTGGGCGAGGCCTGTGGCCTCACCCGCATTGATATTGAATCGCAGCGCTACGTGCTGCCGGGCGTGCGTTTTGCTGTCGATGCCTACGTCAACTTTGTGCGCCGCGCCGACTGGCATGAGGCCGTGAGTTCATCGCTGACCGAACTGTTCGCGCCCACCATCCACAAGGAGCGGCTTGCGAACTGGCCGAAGTATTATCCGTGGATCGATAACGACGGTCTTGAATACTTCCGCCGGCGATTAAAAGAAGCGCACCGGGACGTGGATCACGGTTTGAGCCTGACGCTTAAACACTTCACCACCCGCGCGCAGCAGGAGAAGGTCATCGGCATCGTGCAGTTCAAGCTAGATGTGCTGTGGACTATGCTGGATGCGATGTACATGGCCTACATCCACAAGATGCCACCGTACTACAATGTGAGTGCGGCAACGTGAACGAGCCCCCTACAGACAATCCGATCACGCTGAATACGGTCATCAAGATCACGCCGACCTTCCGCCTGCAGTGGGAACCCGCGCAAAATGCGCACGTGCTGCTGTATCCGGAGGGCATGGTCAAGCTCAACCCCAGCGCGGGCGAAATTCTCAAACACTGCGACGGAGCGCGCAAGGTCAGCCAGCTTGTCGCCGAACTCCAAACGCAATTCCCCGGCGCCGATCTGGAAGCCGACGTGCTGAAATTCCTGCGTGTTGCGCACGAGCAGGGGTGGATAAAGTCCGTTTAAGTATCACGCCCGATGACACTCCAGCGGCGCGGCGAAGCCGGGCAGCACGCGGTTACACACAACCGGCGGACTGTACCACCTGATTCAAGAGTCGAACCATGTCATCTCGCGCCCTTCACTCTGTTCAGGATAAACTCAGCGAGAGTTCTTGACATCAGCCCATTGTCGCGCCCTGGATCAGATTCCTCGCTTCACTTCCGAATGACAACCAATACTGCGCCGCCCGGTTACAGTTCACTAGTTATTGGATCGATAGCGAAAACACGCGCTTAGGCCCTTCGCCTTTCAAATAACCATACATTTATGGGTTGATCGAAATTCGGTTCCATGGATTAATTGCCGCCAGATGAATTCGGCGGTCGCGTGAGGGCATTGCGCCCGCTCCAGCGCGACTCGCGCTCTTCAGACGAGAAGTTACCGGGGGGTCGGTGCGAGCCTTAGCGAAATTCACGACACCATGGCTCGCGGACGCTTATCCGCGACAACGTTTATTCGAGTGGCTTGACCAGCGGCGCGAGTCGCGAGTCATCTGGGTATGCGCGCCACCCGGCGCGGGCAAAACCACGCTCATCTCCAGCTACGTCAGTGCGCGCGGACTTCAGCGCATCTGGTACCAGATCGACGCGGGTGACGAGGATCCCGCGACCTTCTTCCACTATCTGCGGGAAGCCGCGCCGCGACGGAAAACGCCGCTGCCATTGCTGACCCCCGAATATCTGCCGGACCTCTCCGGCTTTACCAAACGTTTCTTTCGGCAACTGTTTCGGCGCCTCCCACGCCCCGCCGCGCTGGTCCTGGATAACTTTCAGGATGTGCAGGAATGCGGGCACCTCTATGGCGTCGTGCGCGACGCCGGGCGGAGATTCCGGAAGGCCATAACTTATTCGTAAACAGCCATTTACCGCCGCCCGCCGAATGCGCGCGTATTCGGGTAAACAAAACCCTTGCATTGCTGGAGTGGGAAGACCTTCGTCTCACACAGGAGGAAACCAAAGCCATCTCGTCGCTACGCGGCTGTGCCACTGAAGCGGCAGCATATTGCCTCCACCAGCGCTCAGGCGGCTGGGCCGCGGGACTAACGGTGCTCATGGAGGACGCCGATAAGCGAGAGACCGAGCCCGCCGTGCTCGATAACGCCACTCCACAGGCGCTGTTCGACTATTTCGCATCGGAAATCTTCGATCGTGCTCCGGCCGAGCTGCGTGAATTATGGCTGCGAACCGCCTGCCTCCCGCGGTTCACCGCCGCGATGGCGCGGCGACTCACTGGCAACGCGAAGGCCGAGGGCTTACTCGGGGATCTCTACTGCAGGCGCTATTTCATCGACCAGCGCTCGGCTTCTGAGCCCCATTATCAGTATCACGCGCTATTCCGTGAGTTTCTGGGCCATCAGGTGATGCGAGTCTTTACGGAAGCCGAGCGGCAGCAGCTTGTCCACAAATCTGCGCGCACGCTTGAGGAGCATGGTGATCATGAGGCGGCGCTCGCGTTGTACAAGGAGGCCAGGGACTGGACCTCGGCCGTTCGGTTGATCGTGACTATGGCGCCGTCAGTGTTGGCGCAAGGCCGCTGGAAAACGCTGGGTCACTGGATTACCTCACTACCGCGTCAGACGGTCGAGGAGACGACATGGCTTCTATTCTGGAGCGGCGCCTGTAAAGCGCAGTCGGACTCCGCGGCCGGCCAGAAGATTCTCGAGCGTGCTTACACGCGATTCACCGAGACCCGGGACACGATCGGCCAGGCGCTGAGCGCGGCGGCAGTGATTGACAGCTATTTTGTCGACACGGGTGGGTTCACCGCCGTCGCTCCGTGGATCGACGCCCTTGAAGAAGTGCTCGCGCATCGTCCTGTGTTCGCTTCTTCAACGACCGAGCTGCGCGCCTGGTCAAGCATGCTGATCGCGCTGTGCCACCTCAAGCCCGGGCACGCTTTCACGCCGGTCTGCGCCGAGAGAGTGCGGCAGCTATGTCGTCTGGACATCGGCGCCGGCGACAGACTGATGGCCGCATCGGCCTTGCTGCACTACATGCTAGTGACAGGAGACCTGCCCAGCGCTGCCGCGACCGCGGTCGAATTCGCACCGCTGGCCAAATCTCCGAAGGCGACCCCCTTCCAGCGGCTTGCCTGGTCATGGGCATATGCCTTGTACCTGATGGTCGCCGCGGACTGCGAACGCTCACTAGGGGTTAGTCGGCACGCACGGGAGCTCGCGTCCCAACACGGACTCTCCCTCCTCGCGACGATGCATAGGGCGTTCGAGATCTGGGCGCTGCTTATAATCGGCGACGTCAAGGCCGCTTCCGAGCTCCTTGACGCGTCGGCGAGCGAGTTCATCGGCCCGGCGCGATGCAACGACGTCGCCATCTATCATTTCCTGCGGTCCTGGGAGGCGCTACTACTGGTGCGCCCGCAAACGGCCCGCAAGCGAGCGGAAAAAGCGGCGGAGCTGACGGAACAGCTAGGGCACACGGGTCCCGCGATCTGCACGTCGGGCACACACTCTCAAGCGCTTGCGGACTGCGGCGAACTGGATCGGGCACTTGCCGTTGCGCGCAATGCCCGGCAGGGGCTTGGCGGACTGAAGTCCGGCCATTACCGTTTCAGTGCGCTGCTGTTCGAGGCCGACGTGCTGAGGCAAATGGGCAGGCGCGAAGAATTTTTGGCGACGCTGTCCGAAGCGCTCGCGACTGGACGCCGTGGAGAATATCTCGGCTGTCTGCAGTGGCTGCCGCGGATGATGACGCGCCTGTGCGCCGAAGCGCTTAAAGCCGGCGTCGAGACCGAATACGTCCAGCACCTCATCAGGGAACGCGGCCTGGTTGCCGACTCGCCCGAGGTTGTCGATTGGCCCTGGCCTATAAAGATCTACACGCTCGGGCGCTTCTCGCTGTTGCTGGATAGCGCGCCGACGGCGTCCGCGCGCAAGACGCCGAAAAAGCCGATCGCCTTACTCAAATTCATCATCGCCGCAGGCGGTCGTCAGGTTCCGCTGGAGCGTGCGGTCGATGCACTGTGGCCGGACGAGGAAGGCGACGCGACGCAGAAGTCTTTCCAGATTTCGTTGTATCGGCTGCGAAAGCTGCTGCAATATCCCGACGCGGTGCTATTACAGGAAGGCCGCTTGAGTCTGAACGCGGCGTTGTGCTGGGTGGATGCATGGGCCTTCGAGCGCCTGGCCGCGCGCACTGATCCAACGTCGGATGGCCAGGACAATGGGCGCCCTGCGTCAGTGGAGAACACTCTCACTCTCTATCAGGGCAACTTTCTCGCCCATGACCTGGCGGAACCCTGGACGATGTCACGCCGGGAACGCCTGCGGATAAGTTACATTCGGCTCGTCGCCATACGGGCGTCGGCGCTTATCGAGGCCGGCGACCTCGAAGCGGCCATCGACTCTTACCGGCGAGGTCTCGCGGCCGATGATCTCGCCGAAGGCTTCTATCTTGGCATCATGCGCTGCTACCAACGGCTGAAACGTCCCGCCGAAGGTCTCGCCGCATACCAACGCCTTCGCCAGATGCTCTCCATCAAGCTAGGTGTTGAGCCCTCCCACGACTCCCGGTCGCTTGCGAAGGCGTTGCGAGCCTCATAAGGATTTTGAGACTGGCGCCCCGGCGACTTCTTTGCCGAGCCGCCCGCTCAGCTTCGACAAACACTGTAAATCAAGGCATTTGCTGCCATATCCACATAAGATTCATCCAACTGGGAGGTAAAATCAATTGACGCAGTTAGCGATGAGATCATTAGCCAAGCTCACGCCGCCAATACTTGCAAACGCTTATCCGCGACAACGTTTGTTCGACTGGCTCGATCAGCGACGCGAGTCGGGAGTTATCTGGGTATGCGCTCCACCCGGCGCGGGCAAAACCACACTCATTTCCAGCTACATCAGTGCGCACAGGCTTCCGCGTATCTGGTATCAGATAGACGCGGGCGACAAAGATCTCGCAACTTTCTTTCCATTACCTGCGCGAAGCCGCACCGCGAAGAAAAACGCCGCTGCCGTTACTGACCCCCGAGTATCTGCCGGACCTCTCCGGGTTTACCAAACGTTTCTTTCGGGATTTGTTTCAGCGCCTCCCACGCCCCGCGGTGCTGGCCATGGATAACTTTCAGGATGTGCAGGATTCCGGGCAACTCGCTAGCGTGGTGCGCGATGCCGCCAGCGAGCTTCCGCGAGGCGTTAACCTGATCGTTATCAGCCACGCACCACCGCCCGCCGAGTGTGCCCGCATCCAGATAAATAAAACTCTTGCTTTGCTGGAGTGGGAAGATCTTCGGCTTACGCCGGAAGAAGCCGAGGCGATAGGATCGCTACGCGGTAGCCCTGTGCGCGAAATCCGCCAACTACGTCAGCGTTCAGGCGGCTGGCCGCGGGACTAACGGTGCTCATGGAGGACGCCGAGATGCGCAAGACCGAGCCCGCCGCACAGGATGGCGCCACTCCACAGGCGTTGTTCGACTATTTCGCGTCGGAGATCTTCGCTCGCGCTTCTGCCGACTTGCGGGAATTATGGGTGCGAACTGCTTGTCTGCCCAGATTCAGCGCCAGCATGGCGCGGCGCCTGACAGGCAACGAAACGACCGGCGCTCTACTCGATAACCTTTACCGTCGGCGTTATTTCATCGACCGCCGCATCGCGTCAGACGCGCATTACCAGTACCACGCGCTGTTTCGCGATTTTCTGCGTGCACATACCGAGTACGCGTTGCCACCGCTGGAGCGCCAGCAACTGGCGCAACAATCGGCCTGGATACTGGAAGAACACGACGATTACGAAGCCGCGTTCAAGCTTTATGGGCAAGCGGAAGATTGGGAATCGGCCGCCCGGCTGATTCTGACGCGGGCGCCCGTGCTCGTAGACCAGGGTCGCTGGCAGACGCTCGAGCAATGGATCAACGCGCTGCCGCGTCGCACTGTTGAAGATAGCCCGTGGCTCATGTTTTGGATCGGAGCTTGTCGCGCGCAGATCAACCCCGCCGCCGGGAGAACTATGCTGGAGCAAGTGTGCGCGGTTTGCCGCCGCACAGGACGAGGTCGGCCAGGCGCTGAGCGCGGCGGCCGTGATCGAAAGTTACTATGTCGATTGGGGCGACTTCACTGTAACCGATCCGTGGATTGACGTTCTTGAGGGCATGCTCGCGAGACAGCCGGATTTCCCCGCTCCGGAGAGCGAGCTGCGCGTCTGGTCCAGCCTGCTGATCGCGCTGGG
Organism: Gammaproteobacteria bacterium; assembly: GCA_013696315.1. NCBI lineage: Bacteria > Pseudomonadati > Pseudomonadota > Gammaproteobacteria > Gammaproteobacteria bacterium. The sequence goes on from JACCYU010000203.1 coordinate 11,072, forward strand.
CTACCGCAAACCGGGGCATGCTTTCGCGCCGACGTGCGTCGAGCGTGTCGGGCAACTTTGCCGGCTAAACTTCGGCGCCGGCCAAAGACTTATGGCCGCGGCCGGTTTGCTTACCACCTCTTGGCGACAAGCGATATCGTGGCAGTCTCAGCAGCGGTCGCAGAGTTTAGCCCGCTCGCCGCCGCCCCAGAGGCCAGCCCGTTGCAACGGCTGGTCTGGTCATGGTCACGCGCGCAGTATCTGATCACCATCGGCGATAACGACCGAGCACTGCAAGTCAACCGACAAGCGCTACCGTTCGCCTCCCTACACGGATTGTCGTTCGCGGGGACAATGAGCCGATCGTACGAAATCTGGGCATTGCTTTCGATGGGCGACGCCACGGCTGCATCCAATATTCTTGAAACGGTCGGAAGCGACTTTAATCATACAAGGCGCAACGATGCTGCGATCTATCATTTCCTAACCTCTTGGGCCGCGTTATTGCGGGATTGCCCGCGGACAGCTCTTGATCATGCGGAGTTAGCCGCGAACCTGGCCGCGCAATTAGGTCACGCGGGGCCCGCCATCTGCACTTTAGGCGCCTTGTCTCAGGCGCTCGCGAACTGCGGAGAACTGGCGCGCGCGCTCGCCGTCGCGAGCCAGGCGCAGCGCTGGATTAAGGGGCTTGATGCCGGTATGTACCGCATAAGCGCATTGCTTCCGACGTGCTGCGGCGCATGGACAGACGCGAAGAATTTTTGGATACGCTTGCCGCGGCGCTCGCCACTGGGCGTCGCGGCGGCCACTTCAACTGCATGCTGTGGTTGCCAAAGGTAATGGCGTATCTGTGCGCCGAGGCGCTGGTGGCCGGCATTGAGACCGAATACGTCGAACGTCTTATCAAGAAACGTGGCCTACTCCCCGGATCGCCCGACGTAGCGAGTTGGCCCTGGCCGGTAAAGATCTACACGCTCGGTCGTTTTTCGCTGGTCATCGACGACGTACCCGTGGCGTTCGCGCGCAAGGCGCCGAAAAAGCCGATCGCCCTGTTGAAATTCATCGTAGCCGCCGGCGACCGCCCCGTTCCGATCACACGCGCGCTTGACGCCCTGTGGCCGGACGAGGAAGGCGACGCGGCGCAAAAGTCTTTTCAGATTACTTTGCATCGGCTGCGAAAACTGCTGCAACATGCCGACGCGTTGCAATTACAGCAAGGCCGCTTGAGTCTGAACGCGGCGCTGTGCTGGGTGGACTCTTGGGCGTTCGAGCGCCTGGCCGTGTACGCCACCGCAGCGCCGGACAGTCCCCATGAAGACGCTAAAGAAGCACCGGCGCGTGCTCTCGCGCTTTACGACGGCAACTTTCTCTCCGATGACCTGGAAGAACCATGGACGTTGTCGCTGCGCGAACGTCTGCGCGCGCGTTACATCCGGCTTGTGGGGTTACAGGCGTCACGCCTGATCGAGAACGGCGACCTCGAAGCGGCTATAGACTCTACCAGCGAGGTCTCGCAGCCGACGATCTTGCCGAAGAGTTCTACCTCGGCATCATGCGCTGCTACCAGCAGCTCGCTCCGTCCCGCCGAAGCGCTCGCCGTGTACCACCGTCTGCGCCGTACACTCGCGATCACGCTCGGTGTCCCGCCCTCCCCGGCCACTGAAGCATTGTTCCGCGCACTCCAGGAGCACTGAACCCCAAGCCAACGAGCAAGACTTGTGGCCGACCCGGGGCCCTGGCGTGTAGGTAGCCCACCAGCGTTGCTGGCGGGCCTGTCCTCAGCGCCGCTTCCCTTTTTTCCCCAATCTGTATGTCATCGGTAAGTGCGCCGATCGTATGGTGAACACGACCATGAACGAGGACGGCGCGGCGAACACCACCTTCGGATGCGCATGGGAGACAGTGCACGGCACCGACTCACTGGAGCAATACGTCGGTAACCGCGGCACGTACACAGGCTACTTCACCTCGGCCACGGATTACGTGGTGGAGTGGCAGGACGGGTAATAGATCGCGGGGAACGGGCCTTCATCGGAGTCTGAGGGTGGGCGCACGAAGGCGCCGCGCTTGATGCGCGATCATCGGAAGGCCGGCGGCCGTAAGCTCCAGTCGGTGATGGATCGCGTTGGGGTGCAAGCTTCTGTGATCCGCGTTTATCGTCGCATCGGAGCTTATTCCCGGCTTGGTCGGGTCGTCGAGAACGCGGGAGTAGACGACGATGGTACAATGCCGTATATACGCTGTATTATCGATCCTCGTCGCAAGCGACCTAGGGCGGGCGGGAAATGAAATTGCCGCCGTACGCCAGTGGATCATCGATGCCGCCGCGCGGCATTCGCTTAACGACTGGAGAACTGTGGAATGTGCCTGGAGGCACTGTCATTGGACGACAAACCCATGGGTGGAGATCAATAGTTCCATCGACTTGAACGCCTGTTCTGAGCAAGCGTGATTTTACGATGGTCTACGCCGTAAACACACATTTGCAAGTCGGCAGGAAGTTCGCACATGCACGCACGTATGGCGAAGCATGAATTACCAATCTGGAGACTGAGCGATGCATAACAAGTGTAGTAAATCTGTCTATCAAGACATCGTGTCCGGCCGGCCGCAAAAATTCCGCAAGCTGGCAGCGTTCACGGTGCTGCTCGCACTCGGCTCTGGCGGACCTGCGTATGCGGCGCCCACGCCGACTTGCCGAAACCTGACCGCCACCATCACCGGCACCAACCAGGCTGAAACGATCATGGGCACGGCAGCTCGGGATGTGATTCAGGCCCGCCACGGCAATGATGTCATTTACGGACTGGAAGGCAACGACGTGATTTGCGGCAGCCTGGGCGATGACTTCGTCTACGGCGGGTATGGAGATATGGTAGTCAGCCCCCGGCCCCCTTCAGGCAATGACCACTTGCGAGGCGGGGATGACAAGGACACGTTATTTGGCGAAGATGGCAATGATTTCGTGGACGGCGGTTGCCCTTGTCCTTTCAGGGCGAGTCCGGTGAAGGATACGTGTGACGGCGGTTCCGGCACCGGGGATGTTGCCCAAAACTGCGAAATCAAAACCGGCTTCCCGTAGCGGGATGGAGTAAGTACAGGTAACACACGCTGGCGGCGGGGCTTATGCTCCCCGCCAGTTTTCTATCCGTTCAAGTCTTAAAAAGAAAACCGCGATATTCTCACTCACGAGCACGCCAGCTTGGCGTGCCGCTGACACGTCGCGCGGCGTCTGACCAAAGCCAGGCAACCATCCGCGCCCTTCCTGTCTTTCTTCTCAATCGGTATGTAATCCGTAGGTCGTGATGGCTTACGCTCATTCGCGCGCCACACAAGCGCGGATGAGATGGAAAACTACGTAATCCGCATTTACCGGCGCGACGAGAGCGATCCCCACGCAAGTGGTCGGGATCGTCGAGCACGCGGACGACGGGCGGCAGCACAGCTTTGCCGATATGCAAGCACTGTGGGCAATCCTA
>JACCYU010000204.1 GCA_013696315.1 Gammaproteobacteria bacterium
TCATCATGCGGGCAACTCTCCAGGACAACAGGTCTTTAAGTCCTCCACCAGGCCGCGGAGAACCTCACGCGCCGAGAATAACGGAAGACGACTTACAGAGATATAATCGTCCGGGATGCGACATTTAACAAAGTGTTGCAGGTGACATTCGGCCCGCCGCGCGTGCCGCCCGCACCTGAACACAGGCGTTGAGGCTGTAGAAAAACCATAGATTGGCACACACGTAGCTGCGATGACAAGCAGCGTCACATAGCGTACCGGGCCTTGCTCATAGTTGGACAAGGAAGCGATCGACGACATCCGACTCGCTGAACCAGAACCAGCCCGTGGGTAACAACCGCTTTTATGCCAAGCTCGAGAAACTAACCGGCGAACGGCGCGAAGCTAAACCAAAATGCAGGGCGGGGGTGTTACGACAATACAATCCTGATGCGACCCATCGTCAGGAAAAGTTGGAGGTATGAGATAGGATAGTGGAATAATGCGAGCCTGGACCCTTTAGTCTTCTTATGATGTTGTATCTGGATCTGCGGCTGGCGAAATGCGAAGTGTCGGGGCTTATGCGAACGAGGTGTTGCGCCCCATCACCTCCAAACGGCGCGTTCGAGCTAATGCAGCTCAAGCGTCGCGCCAGCATTGCTGTCACGCCGCTTGCTCGACTACATCACTCAACCTAGAAACGTTAGCCAACACAGAAAACCAAGCAGCATGAAGACCATTGGCCAGCTTCTGCCGCTACTAACTGCCTATTTGACTGGCTGTTCTCTTCTATACCTTATCGTTTTTTGGGGGAGTTTTGACGTTAACGTTTTTGATTACATAACGCTTCAGCAGGCCCTTACATATGCTGGAACCATGTTCATGTTTATCGCTTTCCTAATTCTCCCACTTATCTTAGCTTATTATTTTTTTGATTCAGCGGCTCCGGAAAAGCGATCACGATTAGTTGCTATGCCGGTCATTACCAAGGCACTGGTTGCGGTATATCTTGCCTCAGCTGTGTTGTCGATCGTGTATAGGGAAAGCGCTTCCGACTGGTTATTATCCATATGGTGGACAGCTACGGCTGTTGTCCCGGTTTTTTTGGCTTCACATCCTGCCCTAAAAGATCTCGTAAAGAGCTATATTCTGAGAATTGCTATTGCATTAGTTGTATTCTATACACCCTACGGTGCCGTTAACTGGGGCATGATCAAGGCAGACCAGCTAAAGAACGACACCTTATGTAATGCTGTAGAAATCAACGAAACACATGGACTTCCTTCGGTTCTTATTCGGGTCGGAGTATTGGGCGATACGGTTTTTTTAGGCAAATTGGCGCAAAGCAGATCTATGAGGTTAAGAGGGATTTATTAGCGGTTATAAAGCCTCGTAGTTGCTAGCCCCCGTAGGGCGGAAGCCCCTTACGGGCGTTCCGCCGCATAGCTGAAAGTAAGCGGGGGTATCCAAGGACGCGATAGTAGAATAATTCTCTTGCAGAGTTCCCATAGGGAGTCGCCATGAATTTCAGCATCGAGCATGAGCAGGAAGCCGATGGGCGTTGGCTTGCGGAAGTCCCTGCGCTGCCGGGTGTATTGGCCTATGGAGTCAGTGCCGATGACGCCATGGCAAAGGCGGAGGTGCTGGCTTTGCGCGTCCTGGCCGAGCGGCTGGAGCATGGTGAGAGTCGTCCTGTTCCCATCAACATCACGTTCGTTGCTGCATAAGCCGATGGCCCGTGGTCAAGGCCAACCGCGTGCTGGCGGCTCTCTTGCGCATAGGCTGGCGGATCAAGCGGCGGTCGGGTTCGCATCAGACACTTTCAGGCCGAGTTGGTCTGATTTTGTATTCGCTTTCCACGACAGAGAAGAGATCGGCCGAAGATGCTTGCACGAATTGCAAAGCACACAGGATTAACTCCGGAGGACCTATAAGCTCCAACTCGCGCAGCTCGTGTAGGCTGGGGTGAGCCTGCGAATCACGGCGATCCATCAACCGCTGCCCGGGCCACGGTTGGCGGAAAACATCCTTCGTTCTCGACGCCCTATCAGTCCTCGATCCACAGGTCGGCCAGCGCAAGCGAGATCGCGGTAAACGGTTCGATACTGACTTGCTCCTGATCCTTGAACTGACCGATCACCGTCCAGTGCTCATCTTTTAGCGCAAAAGCTTCGAGCGTTCGCGCCGCCGGGTCGACCAGCCACAGGAACGCGACGCCGTATTGCGCGTACAACGGCATTTTTACCACGCGATCGTGTTTGGCCGTTCCAGGTGACAGCACCTCGCAAATCCAGTCAGGCGCGACTTCGAAACGCTGATCGCGCGGGATTCGCGGCAGACGTTCACGCCGCCAGCCGGCGATGTCCGGCACCGCGACCTCGGTGTCGCGCACGAAATGAACTTCGGGCTCGTCCAGTATCCACCAGCCTCCAGGGCCACCACGTCCGCTGTGAAATGCATTGTGGACGTCGGCGCCAAGAGAGGAAGTGGCCACAGCATGCGGCCCGGCCGGGCGCGGCTGGGTGTAGAGCTGTCCACCGATAATCTCACCCGTCAAATGCTCGGGCAATTCCATCAACTGCTGGTACAGCGACTTCGACGATGAAGCTGGCAGACTCATAGGGTAACGCTCCCCGATGCGCGTGAACCGCTAACTCAATTGGATTATAACGCCAGTGCTTGCAATGGGCATAAGCGCGCGAAATGGCGCATTTCCGCAAGTCGCTGTCGCTGCCGGACGCATCGTGATGATACGGAAATTCTAGACTCCCTCGGATTCCAACAGGCCGCCAGGCCATTAATGCCGAAGGGGAGTTACATCATGGGCCAGTTCGATGCGCTGTTCCGGCCGCTCAAGATCAAGCATCTGACCATCCGCAATCGCATCGTCAGCACTTCGCATTCGGAGGTGTACGGCGAAAACGGAATGCCGACGGAGCGCTTCCGCGCGTATCACGCGGAGAAGGCGAAAGGCGGCATCGGCATGACCATGTGCGGCGGTTCGTCGTCGGTATCGATCGACAGCCCGACGTCGTGGTGGAATTCGCTCAACGTCGCGGACGACCGCATCATCCCGCATTTCCAGAAGCTCTCGGAAGCCGTGCACGCCCACGGCGCCGCCATCATGATCCAGCTCACGCACATGGGCCGGCGCAGTCGCTCCGACGGGCAGCACTGGCCGAACCTGTTGTAGCCTTCGGGCTTGCGCGAGCAGGTGCATCGCGCCAATTGCAAGATCATCGAAGTCGAGGATATCGAGCGCATCGTCAGGGACTTCGGGCAGGCCGTGCGACGCGTGAAGGAAGGTGGCCTGGATGGGGCCGAACTCTCGGCCGCGCACCAGCAACTGATCGATCAATTCTGGTCGCCGCTGACCAACCAGCGCACCGATGGCTACGGCGGCACTTTTGAGAATCGCATGCGCTTTGGCATCGAGGTTTTGGGCGAAATCCGCCGGGTGGTGGGCGATGACTTTATCGTCGGCATGCGCATGTGCGGCGACGAGTTTCACGACGGCGCGATGGACAACCAGGAGATGATCCGCATCGCGAAGTATTACGCCGAGTCAGGCCTGATCGATTTCGTCAACGTCATGGGCTCGGGCGCGGACACTTACGCGCTGTCGGCCAATCTGGTGCCATCCATGGCGTACCCGCCGCAGCCGTTTCTGTATCTTGCGGCCAGCATCAAGGCGGAGATCGACCTCCCCGTGATCCACGCGCAGAACATCAAGGACCCCATTTCGGCGGCGCGCATCATCGAGGAAGGTCAGGTGGATCTGGTGGGCATGACCCGCGCGCACATCGCCGATCCGCATCTGGTCAACAAGATTCGCGAGGACAAGGTCGATCAGATTCGCCAGTGCGTGGGCGCCAATTACTGTATCAACCGCATGTACTCAGGCCTCGACGTGGCCTGCGTGCAGAATGCCGCCACCGGCCGCGAGCAGACCATGCCGCACCGGATTCGCAGAAGCGAGCAGCGTCGCAGGATTGTCGTGGTCGGCGGCGGGCCGGGCGGCATGGAAGCCGCGCGGGTGTGCGCGGAGCGGGGTCATGAGGTGATCCTGTTCGAGAAAAACGATGCTTGTGGCGGGCAGATCAATCTGGCGGCCAAGGCGCCGGCGCGCGATCAGATTGCCGGCATCACGCGCTGGCTCACGATGGAACTGTCACGCCTGCGCGTGGACGTGCGTTTGAACCACGAGGCCGACGCGACCACCGTGCGCGGGCTGGACCCGTCAGTCGTTATCGTCGCGACGGGCGGCGAGCCGAATTTGAGCGAATTCCCGGCCTGGCATGCGGGCGAAGGTCTGGTGGTGAGCACGCACGATATCCTCGCCGGGCGGATAAAGCCGGCCAAAAACGTGCTCGTGGTCGACGTTCACGGCGGCTATCCGGGCGCTACTTGCGCCGACTTTCTCGCGCACCGCGACGTGCTGGTCGAGATCGTGAGCCCGGACGCGAGTTTCGGCGAGGAGCTGGGCGGCACGGTGCGGCCCGTGTACCTGCGCAGGCTGTACGAGAAGGACGTGGTGCTGACGCCGAACTTTTCCTTTAAAGACGTATACCGCGAGGAGGAAAAGCTGGTCGCGGTGCTCGCGAATGAATACACGGGCGCGGAAGAGGAAAGAGTCGTTGACCAGATCGTGGTCGAGAACGGCGTGCGCCCCGACGAGCGCCTGTACTACGCCCTGAAGGGTTACAGCAGGAATCGTGGCCAGCTCGATCTCAAGGCGTTGTTTGCGGCCAATTCCCAGCCAGCGCCGGAATTCGACGGCGAATTCCTGATGTATAGAGTGGGCGATTGCGTCTCGGCGCGCGACATCCATGCCGCGATCTATGATTCGCTGCGCCTGTGCAAGGATTTTTGACCAACATGGTCAATTTCTCGCAAATACGCCAAGACGCCAAGGCGAGTCGTTACGGTGCAATCCATGACGTCTGACTTCCTTCCTGGCCTATTGGTGATGCTGAGCCTCGCGGCGCTGCTGGTGGCGGCGGGTTGGCGCGCGCGTCGCTGGCTCGCTGGCCGCCCGGCCGCGGTGGACATTTTCAGTGGCTTGCTGCAGGCGCCGCGGCGCTATCTCGTCCACGTGCACGAAGCGGTCAGCCGCGATCCGATCGAATCGACGCCGCGCGATACGGGCCGGCGCACGGCGGGCATGCACGTTCTCACCGCCGGCGGGCTGGTTTCCGCCACCGTTTTGATCATCGCGGTGCATGTGCTTGGGTTCGATGGCGCGATGCCGACCGCGCTGCTGCTGCTATGTCTCGCGACAATGGCGGCGGGTGCGCTGATGCTGGCGCTGCGCCGCTGGCCCGGAGATATTCCTGAGCGGCTTTCGCGCGGTGGCTTTCAGCGGTTGCCATTTAGCGTGGCGGCCTTTGTAGTGTTTTTCATCATCGCGACCTTGCCGCTGACTGCCATCATGCCGCCCATCGTCTGGACCTCGCCCGGCGGATTGATGCTGCTGGCACTGGGCGCGTGGGCGTGTCTCGAACTGTACGTCGGCATGGGCTTAGGCCCCATGAAGCACGCGCTCAACGGTGTCCTGCACCTGGCTTTTCATCCGCGTCCGTCACGGTTCAATGCGGGGCGACTGGCGCCCACCGACAGTGGACTGCAGGGCATGGATCTGGCTGAAGCACGGCTGGGCGTGGAGCGTCCGGTGGATTTCCGATGGAATCAGTTGCTTGGCTTCGACGCTTGCGTGCAGTGCGGACGCTGTGAAAGCGCTTGCCCCGCATATGCCGCCGGCCTGCCATTGAATCCGAAGAAGCTGATCCAGGATCTGGTGGCCGCCGAATGCGAACGTGGCTCCGACGTTCACTACACCGGTCATCCGCACCCGGACGGCGATGCGGCTGGCGTGGCGCACGGCGGACCCATTCTTCCGGTCGTCGGCGCTCAGGCCATGCTCCGTCCGGAGACGATCTGGGCTTGCACCACCTGCCGCGCCTGCGTGTACGAATGCCCGATGATGATCGAGCACGTGGACGCCGTGATCGATCTGCGCCGTTACCAGACCCTGGAACTCGGCGCGACACCCGGCAAGGGCGCTGAAGTTCTGGAGGAACTGCGCGCGACCGATACGGTAAGCGGGCGGGCGCTGAACACGCGGCTGGACTGGGCGGCGGACCTCAAGCTGCCCGTTCTGGCGGAACGTGGCGCGTGCGATGTGCTGCTCTGGGTTGGCGAAGGCGGCTTCGAGATGCGTGCTCAGCGCACCCTGCGTGCGGTTGTCAAGCTGTTGCGCGCGGCGAACGTAGTCGATATTGCCGTGCTGGGCGAGGAAGAGCTCGATTGCGGCGATCTCGCGCGTCGTCTGGGCGATGAGGCGACTTTTCAGGATCTGGCCCGGCGCAATATCGCCACCCTGGCGAAATATCGTTTCGATTCGATAGTCACCTGCGATCCGCATGTTCTGCATGCGCTCAGAAACGAATATGCCGCGCTGGGCGGACACTACACGGTCGAGCATCACACCATGTTTCTTGCGAGGCAGATCGAGGAAGGCCGGCTTACACCAAAGCCGATGCGACATAACCTCATCACTTTCCATGACCCGTGTTATCTGGGCCGCTACAACGGCGAGATCGAGGCGCCGCGCAAGGTACTCAAATCCATCGGCATCAAAGTCATCGAGATGCAGCGCTCGGGGCTACGGTCGAGTTGCTGTGGCTGGGGTGGGGGTGCCGCGTATACCGACGTGCCTGGCAAGCGACGCATCGCCGACGTGCGCATGGATCACGTGCGCGCCACGAACGCCGGCACGGTGGCAGTGGCGTGTCCAAACTGCGCGGTAATGCTTGAAGGCGTGACGCAGCCACGCGCGGAAGTGACCGACGTGGCCGAACTGCTGTGGGCGGCCGTGGAGGCGCCGTCGTGAGCGCGCCACGCCGCAACCGGCCCACGCCGCGCGGATCAGCGCTTTCTGACGATAGGCGCACGCGTCGCGATCCGCGAGTCGAGCGCGAGCATCCAGAGCCGATGGTTCTAACGGAAACCGTCTCCCGCGTACGGCGCGATCCACGCGCGCTGCGCGTCGTGGGTCTGCTCGCGCCGCATGAGCGGTTGCGCATCGATCGCTCGCAGCCCATGACGCTGGTGGATGCGGCCGCGAAGGTGAAAGCACGCGACATTACCGGCGCGCTCCCGGCTGTCATCCCAGTCGTCATCGAAGATCCGTCGTGCGGGATTCTGGCGATACCTGATGTTCCGGACGGACGATTGAGCCCGCACGATCGCGACGCGCTGGGCGCGGCGCGCGGTCTTGCGGACTCGTGTGGCGGCGCGGTGGTCGCACTCGTGTTCGAGCCGGTCGAGGCGCTGGGCGCGGCGGGCGCCGACAGGGTGATGCGCTTCGATTACGTAGTGAAAGGTTACGCCCCCGAGATGCGTGCCGCCGCGGTGCTGGCCGCAATCGAATCACTAAAGCCGCGGCACGTTGTTTTTCCGGACAGTCCCACGGGTGGCGGCGATCTCGGCCGGCGGGTCGCGGGCAGGCTCGGCGAGTGGCCCGCGACGCACGTGCGGCGCAGCGAGGAAGGGGCAATCGTCAGCCGCGGCGACGGCGGGCACAGCGATTTCCTGCACGACGCCCCGCGGTTTGTGCTGGTCGACCCGGGCGCGGGCGGCACGTTTTCGGAGGCGCTTCGCGAGGGCCGCGTGCTGGATGCGCCGCTGGTTGCGGTCGATCCCAGGATCACCGATCTGGGCATGTTGCCGGTCGAATCCGACGCGGTGCCGCTGGCGGAAGCCGAATTCATCGTTAGCGGCGGCGCCGGTATCAGAAACTGGGATAGCTTTCATATACTCGCGGGCGCGTTGGGCGCCTCGGAGGGCGGCTCGCGCGTGGTCTGCGATGCGGGATCTTTGCCGCGCGAACGTCAGATTGGCGCCTCCGGCACTCTCGTTGCGCCGCGCTGTTACCTCGCGCTGGGCATCTCCGGCGCCCCGCAGCACCTGCAAGGCATCGCGCGGGCGGAATCGGTCATCGCCGTCAACACCGACCCGTATGCCGAGATCATGAAGCGCGCCGATCTTGCGATCGTTGGTGATGCGCAGGCGATTATGGACACACTGTTGCGGCTGCTGGCGGAGGTGCGCGATGTTGCTTGAGGTGGCTGTACTGGTGTCGGTGGGGCGGCATCCCGTATCCGGGCGGGCGCGGCGGGCGGACGGCGACGCACAGGCAGTGGAGATGGCGCTCACGCTTCGCGATCGCTACGGCGCGCGGCTGCGTCTCGTCCACGCGGGCGATCCAGACGAGCCGACACTGCGCCAATACGCCGGCATGGACCTGAGCGCGCTGGTCGTGCTCGAGCTCGCGTCCGGACTGGACGCCCTCCCGGTCATCAGTCGTTACCTGTGCGCTGCGCGGCCCCGGCTGGTGCTGACCGGCGGCCAAGCCGAGCAAGGTGTTTGCAGCGGCCAGCTTCCGTATGCGCTCGCCGAGGCGCTGGGTTATCCCATCGTTACGAGCATCGCCGGGATCGAACTCGGTTTAACGCACGCCGATTTGTATCAGGCGTTGCCGCGCGGTCGCCGGCGCGGGCTCCGGGCCAGTCTGCCGGTGGTCGCGAGCGTCGCTCTGGCCGCGCCAGCGC
>JACCYU010000205.1 GCA_013696315.1 Gammaproteobacteria bacterium
GAACTTTACACCGACCTGCCGTTGCCGATGGATCGCGAGGTGGCGGATCACTGCGGGTCCTGCCGCGCCTGCATCGACGTGTGCCCGACCGGCGCCATTGTGGCACCTTATGAACTCGATGCACGCCGCTGCATTTCGTATCTGACGATCGAGCTGCGCCGCGCGATTCCCGAACACCTGCGGCCGCTGATCGGCAACCGGATTTACGGGTGCGACGATTGCCAGCTCGTGTGCCCGTGGAATAAATTCGCGCACACTTCAGAACTGGCGGATTTCGCGGTGCGCCATGGACTGGATGCACCGCGGCTGGTCGCGCTGTTCGCCTGGAGCGAGCAGGAGTTTTTGCAACGCACCGAAGGGTCGGCCATCCGGCGTATCGGTTATGCCTGTTGGCTGCGCAACATCGCGGTGGCGCTGGGCAATGCGCCCGGCTCCCCGGAGGTCATTGACGCACTACGAGGTCGCGCCGATGAGCCGAATGAAATGGTGCGCGAACACGCGCGCTGGGCGCTGGCGCGCCATCAGGATCAGTAGCGGTCAATGGTTCACTGCCGTCACGGCAGTCCACAAGTTTAGATTAGAAAAGACCGGAAAGATCCAGGGTCGCTACCGGCAACAGGCCTGGTGCAACCGCGGTCATCGCACTGGGTGTCACGACATCATGATATACGCCGCGCTCCGGTCGGCGGTAGATGGTTAATCGACCATTCTCGACATCGACCACCCATAGCTCAGGAATCCCGTGCCGCGCGTAAAGGGGCGCTTTGACCTTCTGGTCTTAACGCAACGACGATTCCGCGACCTCTATAGCCAGGAGCACATCTTTCGGCCGCGGATGCGAGGACTTGTAGAAATCGGCGTGGGGGCGCAACAAGGCGATGTCGGGCTCGGGTTCGGAATGGTCGTCGAGAATTGAAAGGATTCTGAGTCCAAACGAGCGCATGGTCGCCCACCGCACGTTCCAGGAGTCTGCTTAACTGACATGCGGTTCCGGCGTGGCGGCTCCTTCGATCAACTCCACGCGGGAGTCTTCGTGGAGAATACCCGCCTCGCCCATGCGGTGATAATCGGCCACCGTGAGGCGATGCCGGACAATCAGTTCTTCCGCCATATTCGACATAATTTGTGCTCCGCTTGCTATTGCTTGTCCGTTAGCTCATCCCAACGGCTCTGTACCGCCAAAAACCAGAGGCTCGCGTTGCCAATGACCTCATGTCCGTGGACGGGAACGTGCCCTCTACGCCAGAGATTTGTAATAATTCATCAGCCCATTGGTGGACGCATCGTGGGCGGTCGCAGGCCGGGCGGATTCCAGTTCCGGCAGAATCTCGCCGGCGAGTTGTTTGCCCAGCTCGACGCCCCACTGATCGAATGAATTAATGTTCCAGATGATGCCCTGAACGAATATTTTGTGCTCGTAGAGTGCAATCAGCGATCCCAGGGTTGCCGGCGTCAATTTGCGGAACAGAATGGAATTGGTGGGACGGTTGCCCTCGAACACCGTGTGCGCAACGCGCGCACGCCGATCTTCATCGCTCAAATCCTGTTTATCCAGCGCGGCTTGCGCTTCTTCCTCTGTTCTACCCCTCATCAGGGCTTCGGTCTGCGCGAAAAAATTCGACAGCAATATCGGATGATGCCGGCCCTGCGGTCGCTGGCTCTGCACGGGCGCGATAAAATCGGCGGGGACCAGCCGCGTGCCCTGGTGGATGAGCTGATAGAACGCATGCTGACCGTTGGTGCCCGGTTCGCCCCAGATGACGGGGCCGGTGACATAGTCGACGCGCCTGCCGTCCTTATCGACTGATTTGCCGTTGCTTTCCATGTCGGCCTGCTGCAAAAAAGCCGGCAGCAGGCGCAGCGACTGATCGTAGGGCAGCACCGCGTGCGTATTCGCGTCGAAAAAGTTGGTGTACCAGATCCCCAGCAATGCGAGGATTGCGGGCATATTCCGCGATAGCGGCGCCGTGCGGAAATGCTCGTCCATCGTGTGCGCGCCTGCCAGCAGTTCCTCGAAGCGATCCATGCCGACGAAAAGCGCGATCGGCAGCCCGATCGCGGACCACAGCGAATAACGCCCGCCCACCCAGTCCCAGAACTCGAACATGTTGCGCGGATCGATGCCGAACTCGGCCACCTTGTCGCGATGGGTGGACACAGCGACAAAATGCTGTGCGATGGCCGCCTGTTCGTGCGCCTTTTGCAGGAACCAGTCACGCGCCGTGTGTGCGTTGGTCATGGTCTCCTGCGTGGTGAACGTCTTGGAGGCGATGACGAACAGTGTGGAGCACGGCCTGACCTGAGCGAGCACGCGCGCGATTTCCGCGCCGTCCACGTTGGAGACGAAATGCATGCACAGCCGGGGGTGAGCGTAAGGTTCAAGCGCCGCGCACACCATCGCTGGCCCCAGATGCGAGCCGCCGATGCCGATGTTGACCACGTCCGTAATCGCCTCGCCCGTGTAACCAGTCCAAGCGCCGTCGCGCAAGTCTTCGGAGAATCCACGCATGCGCGCCAGCACGCCGTTGACCGCCGGCATCACATCTTCGCCATCGACTTTTGTGGCCTGTCCCGAACGGTTGCGCAACGCCACGTGCAGCACCGCGCGGCCTTCGGTGTCGTTGATCTTCTGCCCTTCGAACATGCGGTCGCGCCACCGGGGCACTTCGCGCGCTTCGGCCAGTGCGACGAGCAGACTTAAGGTTTCGTCGGTGACGCGGTTCTTCGAGTAATCCAGCAGCAGGTCGCCCAGCCGCACTGAATACCGCTCAAAGCGCGCGGAATCCTGCGCGAACAGCGCGCGCATACGCGTTGACGCGATTGCCTGGTGATGGGTCAGCAGGGCCCGCCAGGCAGCGGATTCGGTCAGGGTGGACATGGGTGGTCTCGCTTGCGGGCAGTCAACGCGTACCGCGCCACACGATATACCTTTGGCTTGTCGTCTGCCAATATACGCACGCTTACACTGTACCGCGCCCGTCATTAATCGTTGATTAATGGCGCTTTCGTTAAACCGACGACATCCAGAACGTTGCATACCCAGGACAGCTCCCGGCCTTCCACCGACAAGCAACTGCGCCAGCGGGTGAAGCTGTACGGCAATCTGCTGGGCGAAGTGCTGCGCGCGCAGGCGGGTTACACCGTTTACGCGGCTGTCGAGAAACTGCGCAAGGGCTATCTGGAGTTACACGATTGCGACGACCCAATGAAACGGCGCCGCCTGCTGGACACAATCGCGGACCTGGATATCGGCACGCTCGAACAGGTCATCCGCGCATTCTCTACTTATTTCAGTCTGGCGAATGTCGCCGAAGAGGCGTTTTTGCACCGCCAGCGTCGCGTGCAGGTCACCACTGGCAAGCCGTTATGG
>JACCYU010000206.1 GCA_013696315.1 Gammaproteobacteria bacterium
CGTGATACGCTTGAAGATCCCTACGCGACGCTGGGGACCACCAAAGACGCGCCGGACGCCGAAATCAAAAAGGCGTATCGCCGGCTGATGAATCAGCACCATCCGGACAAGCTGGCGGCCCGCGGACTGCCCACTGAGATGATGAAGGTCGCCGAGGAAAACACCGTGCGCATCCGCGCGGCATATGACACCATCCGCGAGGCGCGCGCCCGATGACCGGTCTTGGAAAATCGTCAACGGTCCCAATATACTTCTTGAATTTTCTGGCGGCAGTTTCCAGTTAGACCCATATCGCTTAGTTCAGGAGCAGCATAATGCCCATTTACGAATACGAGTGCGCGGGTTGCGGACATCGGCTGGAGGTGATTCAGCGTCACACCGAACCGCACTTGAAAGATTGTCCCGATTGCGGCAAATCGCGGCTCAAGAAGCTGATTTCGGCGGCAGGCTTCCGCTTAAGCGGCAAGGGTTGGTATGAGACGGATTTCAAGGACAATAAGCAGAAAAACCTGAGCAGGAAGGATTCGGCCGAGGACAGCGCAGGGTCCAAATCCGGTGATCCCAAGTCCAAAGAGAGCGCGTCCGGAGAAGGCAAGTCCAGCGAGGGCAAGTCGGGTGAGACCAGCGCCGGCACATCGAAGTCGGACCCATCGAAGTCGGGCGACGGGTCGCCGGGAAAAAGGACCACGAAAGGCGATTCGACTTCGAAGAAGAGCGGTGATGCCAAGTCCAGGTCCGGCGGAGCGGCGGCGAGATCGGCACCATCCGATTAAAGACAGGGCGCCGACTGCTAGTGATTGCCCGCCTGCGCGGTTATCTGATCGCGGGCCTGCTGGTATGGGTTCCGCTCGGTATTACCTTTCTGGTGGTCAAGTTCCTGGTCGATGTCATGGATCGCAGCCTGGTGTTGGTCCCGCCCGCCTGGCGGCCGGAAGAACTGATCGGCTTCAGAATTCCCGGGTTAGGCTTCGCACTGACGTTTGTCATCGTAATTATTACCGGCGTGCTGGTCGCCAATCTGGTCGGGCGGCGCATGGTAGGCGCCTGGGAATCGCTGCTGGCGCGTATTCCGCTGGTCAGAACCATTTACTCGGTCGTCAAGCAGGTGGTGCAAACGGTGCTATCGACCGACAGCAGCGCATTTCGCAAGGTGTTGCTGGTGCCGTATCCCAGTAAAGGAATGTGGTCCATCGGCTTTATGGCGAGCGAAGGTAATGACGATCTTCAGGACAGCCTCGCGAAAGAGGTTATCACCGTTTATGTGCCGCACGCGCCCAATATCACCTCGGGCTTCATCGTCATGGTGCCGAAAGACGAGGTAATCGTCCTGGACATGCCGGTGGAGGATGGCATGAAGATGGTGATGTCATTGGGTGTGGTCATTCAGCCACCCAACGGCAAGCCCGCGCGCACCGAGCCGGAACCGGCGGTCGCGCGCGCCGCCGAATAACCTTGTCGGTGGCGCCCGCATGCGCGACCTCAGTTGTCGAACCCATCAGTTTTGTAGCGGTATGAAAACCAATACCACAAGCAGGCCTCATGCGTAGTCATTACTGCGGTCAGATCGACGGGTCACTGCTCGATGAGATCGTGACGGTGTGCGGCTGGGTCAACCGCCGGCGCGATCACGGTGGCGTGATCTTCATCGATTTGCGCGATTGCGAGGGTCGGGTACAAGTGGTGTTCGACCCGGACGCGCCGGATATATTTGCCGCTGCCGAGCACGTGCGGGGCGAATACGTGCTCGCGATAACTGGTAAGGTACGCAGGCGTCCGCCCGGCACCGAAAACGACGCGCTGAAAACGGGGCAGGTGGAGATTCTCGCGCGGCGACTCGAAGTCCTGAACGAGGCGGAAACTCCGCCGTTCCAGCTCGACGAGGACGCGGTGCAGGAGGACGTGCGGCTGCGTTACCGTTATCTGGACCTGCGGCGCCCCATCATGCAGTCGCGGCTGCGCACCCGCGCGCGCGCGACCAGCTGTTTAAGGCAGTTTCTCGATGCGCACGGTTTCGTGGACGTAGAAACGCCCATGCTCACCCGGTCCACGCCGGAAGGGTCGCGCGATTATCTGGTGCCCAGCCGCACGCATCCCGGCTCGTTTTTTGCCTTGCCGCAGTCGCCGCAATTGTTCAAGCAATTGCTGATGATGGGCGGGCTGGACCGCTATTACCAAATCGTGCGCTGTTTCCGGGATGAGGATTTGCGCGCCGATCGTCAGCCGGAGTTTACGCAGCTCGATATCGAAACCTCATTTCTGGACGCGCGGCAGATCATGGCGTTAATGGAAGCGATGATCCGCGACCTGTTCGCACGGGTGCTGGACGTGGCGCTGCCCGACCCTTTTTTGCGCTTGAGTTATGTTGAGGCCATGCGCCGGTTCGGCTCCGACAAGCCGGACCTGCGCATCCCGCTGGAACTGGTGGATCTCGCCGATCTCATGCATGAAGTGGACTTCAAGGTTTTCTCGGGCCCCGCCAACGATAGCCAAGGCCGCGTCGCGGCGCTGCGCGTGCCGGGCGGCAGCGATTTGTCCCGCAAGGGGATCGATAACTACACCGCCGTGGTGGAACGCTTCGGCGCGAAAGGGCTTGCGTATATCAAGTGCCACTCGGTGAGCAAGGGCCGCGAAGGCTTGCAGTCGCCGATCCTCAAGTTTCTGCCCGATGACGTGATAGACGCGATCCTGCAACGCACCGCCGCAGTGGACGGCGACCTGCTGTTTTTCGGCGCGGGTCTGGCATCGGTGGTGAACGATTCGCTGGGCGCCTTGCGCCTGCAGATCGGGCATGATCGCGGCCTGGTGGAGACCGGCTGGCGACCGTTATGGATCACCGATTTTCCGATGTTCGTATGGGACGCGAGCGAGCATCGCTGGACCGCGGTCAATCATCCGTTCACCGCGCCCGCGGCTGATGACCCCGCGGCGATCGAGACCGACCCCGCGAGCCTGCTGGCGCACGCCTACGACATGGTGCTGAACGGCACGGAGATCGGCGGCGGCTCGGTGCGTAATCACAAGCCGGCGATGCAGCAGGCGGTGTTCCGCGTGCTGGGCTTAAGCGAGCACGACACGCGCGACAAGTTCGGGTTTCTGCTGGACGCGCTCAATTACGGCGCACCGCCCCACGGTGGCATCGCGTTCGGACTCGATCGGCTGATGATGCTGATGACTGGGAGCAGTTCCATCCGCGAAGTGATGGCGTTCCCCAAGACGCAAAGTGCGCATTGCCCGCTTACCAACGCCCCGGCGCAGGTTAGCGACGCGCAGTTAAGCGAATTGCATCTGCAAGTCAAACGGCCGCGGAAAAATACCGCGGGTTGATTCCCGCTATTGCGAGCCGCCACGTCACTCGCGCGCCGTCGTGCTTGCCGTAGCAAACTCAAAAGCCGGTGCGCGTGCTCACTTTCGCCTGTATGTCAGCGAAGCGCCTCACCTCCGTAATGCTGCTTTCGCGCAGTGCAGCGGGCAACCGGGTGGCGGCTTGCCTGGCTTCTGCCGCATCGTCGAAACTGCCCCACACCAGCGTGTACCAGGTGGCCGCGCCGCGCTGCGAAGCGTAATACGCCAGTTCGCCGGTCAAGCCATACTCGTCGCGGAAATAGGGCATTGCGGACTCATTCTGACTGGCGAAAAGCTCCAGCGTGTATGCACTTGCAGGCTGCTCGCGCAGCCACGGCTCGCGCCTGAATCCGTCGGCGGCCGCGGTCGACGGGGGCACCGGCGGAATCTGCTGTGAGGCGGATTCCAGTTCCGTTTCGAACAGAAGCCGGGTTTCCTCGGATTGCGGAAAATGGTTTTGCAATCGCTGTGCGTAGCGCCGCGCAATGCCCTCGTTGCCCAGCGCCCGCTCCACCAGCACCGACAGCCACAGCGTCTCGGCCGTATGCCGCGCGACCTGCAGATAATGCTGCAAATCCCGCCGCGCTTCAGGGAAGCGTCCTTTTTCGTAACCGATGCGAGCAACCTGGTACAGGGCCGTCGGCATCGTGGGGTTCGCGTTCAGCGCCGCGGTGAAGTACTGCGCGGCGCGTTCGAGATCGGGGATGCGCAGCGCGCACAAACCCGCGTTCGTATAGGCTACATCCGGCGAGGCGTTGCCGGGATTGTCCGCCGCGGCGAGAAAGTTTGCTTCCGCCTCCCGCAACCGGCCCTGCGTGCAGAGAAATTTCCCATAGTTGTTGCGCGCTGAAGGGTCGTCGGGGCTCAGTTCCAGCGCGCGGCTGAAATGCCGTTGTGCAAGTTCCGCCTGACCCAGCCGCTCGTAAATCAGCGCCGTGACGTTGTGCGCGCTGGCGTACTGCGGTGCCTGCGTCAGCGAGTCATTGACCTTATCCAGCGCAAGTCGCAGACGATTGTTATCATAATACTTAAGGGCAAGCTGTAGATTGATCTGCGCGGGTGTCAGCTCGCGTTCCATCGGCGGCCGGGGCTCGACGGGTGCGCAGGCGGTCAACAAGGTGGCGAGTAAGGCCGGCCAGACGATACGGGCTATCATGTATTGCGTTGCGTCTCTGAAATTTTCGGCTTTGGATCGTCCGGGGCGGCCAACCGTCCGGGTTGGTTCGACAGGCCCCGCGGCTGATCCTGTTAACGTTTGATAATACCTGTCTTTGTATGGCGCATAAACGTCCGGAATCCGTATTGGTGCTGGTGCATACCGTGCGCGCGGAAGTGCTGTTGCTGCGGCGAAAGTCGCCATCGGACTTTTGGCAGTCGGTGACCGGCAGCCTGGAATGGGACGAAACGCCCGTGCAGGCGGCGCGCCGCGAACTCACCGAGGAGAGCGGGCTGCCTACCGATGGCTTGATCGACTGCGAGGCCAATCACCTGTTCACGATCTATCCCATGTGGCGTCATCGTTACGCCCCCGGCGTCACCCGCAATCGCGAACACGTGTTTCGTGTCGCGCTGCCCGAACGGCGCGACGTCGTAATGGATGCGTCCGAACATGACCAGTTTGTCTGGTTGCCGCGGCTTGAGGCGGCGGCGCGTGCGACTTCGCACACCAATCGGGATGCAATCCTCGCCTGGGTGCCGGCTGCGGATCAAGGCATGCGCGAAGCGGTTGTGCTGGTCCACGGCATCTGGATGGTGGGGCTGGAAATGCTCGGGCTTAAACGCAGCCTGCGGCGCCAGGGCTTCGCGTGCCATCAGTTCTTTTACCGTAGCCTGGTCGATACGCCGCGGCAAAATGCGCGCAAACTGCACCGGTTTCTCGCCGCTATCGATGCCGAGATCGTGCATCTGGTCGCGCACAGCCTGGGCGGCATGGTGGTGCTGCATCTGTTCGATTGCGAACCGGTGCAGAAGCCCGGCCGCGTGCTGATGCTGGGTACGCCGCTGCACGGAAGCGAGACCGCAAGGCGTCTGCACGCGCGATCGTTCACGCGGCCGCTGCTGGGGCGCAGTGTGCATCGCGGACTGCTGGGCAATCTGCCGGCGTGGAAGGGCCCGCGTCCACTGGGCATGATCGCCGGTACGCGCGCCCTCGGCGTGGGCACCTTGCTGCTGGGCGGCCTGCCGGCGCCCAGCGACGGAACCATAATGGTAAACGAGACACGCTCGCCCGAAGTTGACCTCCACTTGTGCGTGCCATGCAGCCACGCCGGCATGCTGTGGTCGCGGCCGGTGGCGATCGCGATCGGCCGGTTTTTGCGCTCCGGCGATTTCGAGTAGTGCGAGCCGATGCGCCTCGGTCCGGCGCAGTGATAAAATGACGATTGTAATGAATTCAATCCGGCGCACAACCAGGACAGGGTAATGGCAGGCCACAGCAAGTGGGCGAATATCCAGCACCGCAAGAAAGCGCAGGACACAAGGCGCGGCAAGCTGTTTACGCGCCTGATCCGCGAGATTACCGTGGCGGCGCGCATGGGTGGCGCGGACCTCGACACCAACTCACGCCTGCGGCTGGCGATGGACAAGGCGCTGTCGGCCAATATGTCGCGCGACACGCTTGATCGTGCGATCAAACGTGGCGCGGGCGAGCTGGACGACAGGCAGTTCGACGAAGTGCGCTACGAGGGCTACGGGCCCGGCGGCGCTGCGGTGATGGTGGACTGCATGACCGACAACCGCAATCGCACGGTGGCCGAGGTGCGACACGCGTTCTCGCGTCACGGCGGCAATTTGGCCACCGCCGGCGCGGTGAGTTTCATGTTCACCGCCGCCGGCGTACTGAGCTATCCGATTGATGCCAGCGAGGACGCACTGATGGAGGCGGCGCTGGAAGCTGGTGCCGAAGACGTCGTGAAACTCGACGGCCGCATCGAGGTGCTGACCAGACCCGAGGAGTTCGTCGCGGCGCGCGATGCCATGATCGCGGCCGGGCACGAACCGGACAACGCCGAGGTCACCATGCGCGCGGATTCGCAACTCACGCCCCACGGTGAAGAAGCTGAAAAAATGTTGCTTCTGCTCGATGCGCTGGAAGAGCTTGACGATGTGCAGAATGTATACGCGAACGTCGATTTCCCGGATGACGGGCTGGAGCCGTTGCGTTAACGGCTTGTCGCGGGCGCCTGGCATGACCGCTCCCCGCGGCAACGTCGCGTGATCCGTATTATCGGCATCGATCCGGGCTCGCTCATCACCGGCTACGGCATGATTGACAGCGATGGCCGCCACAGCCGGCACGTGGCGAGCGGCTGCGTGACGACTGGCGGCGGCAGCCTGGCGGCGCGTCTGGATGTGATCTATCGCGAACTCAGCGCTCTGATCGAGGCGGACGGTCCGATCGAGATGGCCATCGAGGAAGTCTTCGTCTCGCGCAATGCGGCGTCTGCGCTCAAGCTCGGTCATGCGCGCGGCGCGGCGATCTGCGCGGCTGTGAAACACGCGCTGCCGGTCGCGGAATACAGCGCGCGCAAAGTCAAGCAGGCAATCGTCGGGCGTGGCGGCGCGTCCAAGGAACAGGTGCAGCACATGGTTCGATGCCTGCTCGGCCTGCGTGAAAATATGCGCGCCGACGCGTCTGACGCCCTGGCGGTGGCGCTGTGTCACGCGCATACGCGCGCCACTCTGGCCCATTTCCCGCAAACATTGCGCGGCAGCCGCGTATGATCGGGCGTCTGCGCGGTGAGCTGATCCTCAAACGGCCGCCGCACCTGCTGCTGGAAGTGGCCGGCGTCGGCTACGAACTGGAAGCGCCGATGACCACATTTTATACGCTGCCCAGCGTCGGCGAGCCGGTGACGCTATTCACGCATCTGCAAGTCCGCGACGACGCGCATATTCTCTACGCTTTCACCGACGAGGCCGCGCGCGGCCTGTTTCGCGCGCTGCTCAAAGTCAACGGCGTAGGCGCCAAGATGGCGCTGGCCATACTCTCGGGAATGGATACCGAAGCCTTCGCGCGCTGCGTGCGCGATGCCGATTCGGCTTCACTGGTGCGGCTGCCGGGTGTCGGTCGCAAGACCGCCGACCGGCTGATCGTAGAGATGCGCGACCGGTTGGACGCCGCGAGCCCAGGCGCGGCATCGCCCGCTGCCGCCGAGCGTAAGCCCGCGGACCCCGTGGACGACGCGGTGCGCGCACTGATCGCGTTGGGGTACAAGCCGCAGGAAGCGAACCGCATGGTCAACTACGTGGAGGCGCGCGACGCGACGAGTGAAGAAATTATTCGACTGGCGCTGAAGGCGAGTCTGGCCTGAAGCGATAGCGTCACCATCGCGCAGCATCGTGGTCAACTGCGCCGAAGAGATCAATCGTGGAGAGGTGGATCGTGGAAGAAACGCAGCGGCTCACGAGCGCCGCGGAAAACGGCGAGGACGCTGCGATCGATCGCTCGATCCGGCCGCGCCGGCTTGACGACTATATCGGTCAGCAGCCGGTGCGCGCGCAGATGGAGATTTTTATAAGTGCCGCGCGCGGGCGCGGCGAGGCGCTGGATCACGTGTTGATCTTCGGGCCGCCGGGACTGGGCAAGACCACACTCTCGCACATTATCGCCAATGAGCTTGGGGTGAATCTGCGCCACACTTCGGGCCCGGTGCTGGAGCGGCCCGGCGATCTGGCCGCGCTGCTGACGAATCTGGAGGCGCGCGACGTACTCTTCGTGGACGAAATTCATCGCCTTAGCCCGGTGGTGGAAGAAATCCTTTACCCGGCGCTGGAGGACTTTCAGCTCGACATCATGATCGGCGAGGGCCCGGCTGCGCGCTCGATCCGGCTCGACCTGCCGCCGTTCACCCTGGTCGGCGCAACCACCCGCGCGGGGCTGCTGACCTCACCGCTGCGCGACCGATTCGGCATCGTGCAGCGGCTGGAGTTTTATTCGACCGAAGAACTGACCGAGATCGTGCGCCGCGCGGCGATTATCCTGAAAGTCGAGCTCGAAGCGACGGGCGCAGGAGAAATCGCGCGCCGGGCGCGCGGCACACCGCGCATCGCCAATCGCCTGCTGCGCAGAGTGCGCGATTACGCGGAAGTGAAAGCGGACGGGCGCATTACGGCCGACATCGCGGCGCGCGCGCTGGACATGCTCAACGTGGACATCAACGGCTTCGATCATATGGACCGGCGCGTGCTGCTCACCATCATCGAGAAATTCGACGGCGGGCCGGTGGGCGTGGATAGCCTGGCGGCGGCCATCGGCGAAGAGCGCGGCACGATCGAGGATGTCATCGAACCGTATCTGATACAGCAGGGCTTCGTGCTGCGAACGCCGCGCGGACGCATGGTCACGCGCGGGGCGTATCTGCATCTGGGGCTGCCGGCGCCGATGCGCGGGGACCGCGCGCCAGACCTGTTCGATGACGGCGGGCAAGGCTGAGCGTGTCGCGGGCGGCACCCAAACCCGCGCGCGGCGTTTATGGCTTGCCGTTTGAGGAGTTTTGTTCATCGCGCGTGATTGACGAGCTATGTCGGTAATTGGCGGTAGTTACGTAGCGCGCCCCGAAGCGGCACAAGAGACCGCCAGCACGCGCGGCGGCGCGCGGCGAGGTCTGCATTCGCTGCGCACCCTGGTGCTGGCGGGGTACGTCATCGTCAGCATGCCGCTGATCGCGATCGTGCTGACGGCCGCGCTCGCGGTCAATCGGCTCGCGCAACAGAGCGAGCAGCTGGTTTATCAGTCGGTACTCGCTACGCAGAACAGCCGTATTCTGATGGAACAGTTGGTGGGCATGGAGCGCGCTGCGCGGCAGTATCAGGTGGTCAACGACGATTCGCTGTTCGAGGTCTACCGTGACAGCCGCAATCAGTTCGTTGAAACCATCGAAGACTTGATGGGATCGCCGGATCGGCCCATTATCAGGGCGGTGCAGAGTCTCGCCACCCGCGAGGCGGCACTTTACAGCGCGATCGTCAGGGCGGCGGATGCGAATGACAAGGCGCCGTCAAGAACGCTCGACGAGTTCGGCGTGCTGCGTAAATCGGCGCGCGACGTGTGGCTGAACAGCAGCCGTATGGTCGGCCGCAAGGTCGATCGGCTGGATCATAGCGCGCGCTCTCTGCAGGCCACCCTGGTATGGGGCAGTGTGCTGCTGGTGCCCGCCACCCTGGCGCTGGGCATCCTGTTTACGTGGCTGATCGCACGGCCGGTGCGGCAACTGGATGCCGCCATCAACCGGCTCGGTGACGGTGAATTCGACCAGCCGCTGGTCGTCAAGGGGCCGCGGGATCTCGAGTATCTGGGTGAACGGCTGGACTGGCTACGCCGGCGCTTGGAGCAACTGGAACAGCAGAAACAGAAATTTTTGCGTACGATATCGCATGAACTAAAAACGCCGCTGGCATCCTTGCGCGAAGGCAGCGGGCTGCTCACCGACCAGGTGGTCGGCGAGTTGAACGACGAGCAGCGCGAAATCGTGCGTTTGCTGCAGGCCAGCGGTCAGAAGCTGCAGAGCCAGATTGAGAATCTGCTCAACTACAACCGCATCGAAGGTCAATATTTTGCGCTCAACCCACGGCTTATCGATTTCACCGCACTAGTCGAACGGGTGCTGGCCGAGCAGCAGATAACCGTGCGTGCGCGGCAACTGCGCCTGGAAAAGCGTATGGCTCAGGCAAGCCTGTGGGGCGACGAGGACATGTTGAAGAATACGGTCGACAACCTTTTGACCAACGCGATCAAGTATTCGCCGGTGAGCGGTCGGCTGCATATCAGCATCACCATAGACAAGCCGCGCGTGCGGCTGTGCGTGAG
>JACCYU010000207.1 GCA_013696315.1 Gammaproteobacteria bacterium
GATTGACCCCCGGCGCTATCGCCAGATCGAGCGTAACGCCTGATAGGTCGGCATCAGCCAGGTTACTACCATTCAATGTGATGCTCCGCATGTTGGCGCCGCTAAAATCGACACCGGACAGGTTCAGATCGGTCAGGTTCTGGTTGATCAGATCCGCCGGAGATTCCTGGCTGGACGCGGCCAGAACTTTGTCTACCCGGGCTCGATCCCACTCGGCAGTCCATGCCGGCGCCGTCAGCGACGACATCAGCGCGGCCGCGATAAAAGCCGGCTTGTATGGGACGTATACGCGCACGACGGTCGATTGAAACTTACGGGTCATGTGTGCGTTTCCTTGACTTTTTTAGTGTGAATGACGGGGTTTAACGAGCGGAGCTTAATGGGTCGGTGATATCCGATTGAAACTAAGAGGGTGCATTTGTCACGTCATTGTAACGCTGATCAGACGCTAAATGCGCCGGTGAATAAACATCCCACTACTTTTTGTTCAATCCATGTTGCGGCGTGTAAGTTTTCTATACGGTACCCCATGGCGGTGGCATGTTACGTGCTTCTTTCAACGGTGTAACAGTACGGTACCTACTGCGACTGAAAAGCCCACAACCCGCAGGACGCGCGACTGGCTCAGCACGCGGCGCCCGATGGATGCTGATGTACCTTGATGCTGATGTACCTTATTGATGCTGAGGTAATTGATTGGTGCGATTGAACCTCCATGGTGCTTCGTTGCTTAAAATACGTGGGTTCATGCTTGTTCGGTCCCATCGACTCACTTGTTTAACGCACACAAAAATAGCGGAGTTAGTATGCAAAAGCTGTTCAACATGTCCATGATCTTTGGCGGCCTCATCGCCACGTCATTTGTCGGCGCGGCTTACGCGGGCGGCGGTGACAAACCATACACCGTCAAGTGCTCGGAGGGCGTTTGTATGGTAGATAGCAGTACATACGAAGGCCAGCGTCGCTTCGAGGGCACTTGCGGGTTGTGCCATGGCGCGCAAGGCGTGGGCGCCATACGCGGCCCGGCCCTGACCACTGGAAACGGAAGGCTTCAGGGCATGGACTACGTAGTCTTCGAAACGGTCGTCACCAATGGCATGACAGGCGACTTCGGCACTATGCCTGCGTTCGGCAAGGATCCGAATATCCAACCCTACATTGGGGACATCTGGTCATACCTGCAGGCTGTCAAGGACGGCAAGATAACGGGTGAGCTGGAAGAGTTGGGCGGGCAGAAGAAGAAGTATAGCGGATGGGAGTGACCTGATCGCGCCCCGAGCGATAGCGAGCGGTTTACTAGATTACACGCTCCAGCGAGGAATCATCTCGGCAGATCGCGGGTCGCGGAAGTTTTCGCGACCCGCGGCTACATTCATACTCAAGTCACGAACACCAACCAGAATGTCAAATCGGCCGCTATAAACGCGGTCCGAGCACGCGCCAGATAAAACGGTTTGGTGCGCCGCAGGTGAGCAGGTCGCATATCGCTTTCGTAGCTTTGTCATCGCACCTAAAGGTTAAGAAATATGTTGAAAGCAGGGCCTAAGGTTAACAACTGCATGACGCGGGTGAGCATCGTGGCGGCCATGATTTTCGCTGTCGCTGCGTCGTCGTGTACACCCGAATCGGAAGAAGGCAAGGAGCCGGCAGCGGAAAGCGGTAAAGACACCGCCGAACCCCGAGAACCCTCCGAATCTGGTAACCAGGGCGCCTCCGCACGAGGCCAGCTGGGCGCCACAGCGGCGGGCGAACAAGCGGACAGTGAGAATGAACGTGCTGTCTTTCGCGTGTGCGCCGACCCTCATAACCTGCCGTTTTCCAACAGGGCAGAGAGTGGTTTCGAGAACAAAATCGCGGAATTGATGGCCAGAGAGCTGGATCTGCCGGTGGAATATTACTGGCAGCCGCAGCAGATGGGCTTCGACCGGCTTACCCTCAAGGGCTGGAACGAGCAGGAGAAACGCTATCAATGCGACATCGTCATGGGCACCACCAGCCTGGACGTGGGGACGACCACCACACCTTACTACGCTTCCACCTACACGCTGGTGTATCCCAGGGATGGAAAACTGGGTGATCTCGAATCGGCGCAGGATTTAATCGAGAAGGCGCTGGACGACAGGACTTTGCGCATCGGGACATTCGACGTGGGCCCGGGCGCGGCATGGCTGCAACAAAACGGCTTGCTTGCGCAGCTGGAACCTTATCGCGCGCAGAGCGGCAGTCGCATGGTGACGCCGGGGAGAATCGTCAAGGACGTGGCTGATGGCAAGATCGACGCGGCCCTCGTGTGGGGTCCGATCGGCGGCTATTACGCGCAACAGTACAAGTCCGCGAACCTGGAGGTACTCCCGCTGCAGTCGGAAGGCATCCGCTTCGACTACGGCATCTCGATGGGCATGCGTTATGGCGAGGACGAATGGATGCAGACCATCGAGCGCTTGATCGCCGAGAACAAGGATCAGATACACAAAGTGCTCGCCGAATACAACGTACCTCTGGTCGAGATTCCCAAAGAGGATATGGTGAAAGAGGATGATGATGACTAGTGTCTCCGGATCGATAGACACTGTATCGATAAGCACTGTGTCCACATATAAAAGACGGGGCATAATCGCCGTCACCATCATCGCGTCACTGATGGCAATCAGCCTGCTCGCGGGATTTGTCCAAGCCAAGTCAGACGATACGTTTTCCAAGGCGAACACTTTGCTGTTTCTAAGCAGACATCTGGACAACGTGCGGGGTGCCTCTGTCCTGCACTACGCATTCGAAAAGCGCGGCCCGATGGAAGATGGTTATAAGGACAGCATCGATATAACGCTATCGCCAGAAGTGGAGAGTGGCGACAAAAGGGCAGAGGTCCGTTACTTCACCGGCGCGCGCAACCAGTACATGGCGCCCATCTCCAATGTACAAGGCAATCCCATTATTTCGATATTCCTGCAGCGTGATGTCAATGACATGGAGCAGCGCACGGAAGGCTCCTGGCTGTATTTTCAGAAGGCCATCAAGGTGGCACTGGAAAATCAGGCCACGGTAAAACCAGTCACGTTCGAATATGAGGGCCGGACGGTCAATGGCAGCCAGATCAGGATTACACCTTATCGGGACGATCCGCGCCGCGCGCAAATCGAGCCGTACGCGGACAAGTTCTATGTATTTTTATTGGCCGACGCGGTGCCGGGAGAGGTTTACCAACTGCGTAGCGTAGTACCCGCCGAGTCCAGGCAGGCTTCAAAGGAAGCGCCTAAGGCGCTGCTGGAAGAGGTTGTTACCCTCGGCGCCGTCGAGCCACTGGCCCACACGGAGAGCTTAAAATGATTCACAACATTCGACCATCGCTATTTCGTCAAGCCCGCCTGCTGCTCCTG
The DNA here is from genome assembly GCA_013696315.1 of Gammaproteobacteria bacterium. Lineage (NCBI taxonomy): Bacteria > Pseudomonadati > Pseudomonadota > Gammaproteobacteria > Gammaproteobacteria bacterium. The sequence goes on from JACCYU010000207.1 coordinate 3,375, forward strand.
GGCGCCTTTTTGATTTTACCGTTTGCGGCGCATAGTCGCGAAGCTACTGTCGCCGTGGCGGATTTCGATCTGCTCGACACCAGCCTGCAGGGCGAGATGATGCCAAGTTCCAGCAAGGCCGACCAGAAGCGCCTTGAAAGGACTATGCGGCAGATTGCTCGGCAACTCGATGACTCGAAATTTTTTACTGTCGTCGGCACCAAGGCCGCTGCGCGGATCAGCGGGCAGTTAAGAGAGAATCAGGTGTACCTGCACGACTGCAACGGGTGCGAAATGCGCATCGGCGAGACCGTGAATGCCGATTATGTGCTGGTCGGTTGGGTGCAGAAGGTCAGCAACCTGATCCTCAATATGAACCTCGCGTTGCGCAAGGTGCCGGCTGGCGAGGATGTCGTGGGCGTATCGGTGGACATGCGCGGCAATACCGACGAAGCCTGGTCGCGCGCGGCCACTTATGTCCTGGAAAATTCGTTCTTTCCGGGGTACGCAAAAGTGCAGGAGAAAAACAGCGATCAATAAACCGGGGTGACCCGGTAGCCTTGCGCTTCAAGTCCCTGTAGCAACCCTTCTTCGCCCGGCAGGTGTAGTGCACCGATCGCGATGAAGGCGTTGCCCGCTGTCAGATACGGGCCCAGACGCTTCAGCATCCGCTGACTCCGGTCGTCCAGAAGGCGCTCGCTGAAGGTTCGCGATACGGCGACATTGGAGGCCTCATAGCGCATGCTCACTTTCAGCATGCCGCTCAAATCCTGGTCATAGTAGCGATCCGTCAGCGCCCGCGCCTGCTGTTCGATCAGCGAGCGGTTACATACCGTATCCATCACAATCTCGCGTTGGTGGGATAGCGGGATATTCTCCAGCGCGGCCACCAGCTCCGCGACCGTCTGCAGGCCGCGCACTGGTATTTCCCGCTGTTTCGCCATTGTTTCCAGCACTTGATCGAGTGTCGGGGCGCCCGTGGGTATGGGTCTGGACAGTAAACTAAAAGCCGCCCATGGTTTTAGCCGTAAGGCCGTTTGTCGGTCGACGCCATAGTCCACCAGCAGGTCCAGCAGCCACTTGCGGAACGGTTGCTCGAATAGCGAGTCCACGTTCGGCGCCCGGGTCGAGAGCATCTGCCGCCTGTAATAGGTCATCGCAGACCGATGCAATACGGTCTCGGCGACGAAACGATCCGCTTTCACCAGCGCGAGCGCCACAGCGGGAGGAAGCCTGGTGATTTGCAAATGAATAGTGCCAAAAAGATAACTGGCGGGCGCGCCGCGACGTTCTACTTTCCAGAGCATGCCGCTGGCGTGCGGAGTTGCGTCCGGCGCCTCTTTTGAGCTTGGCACATAGGTTCGCTCGGGCGGGCAGGCTTCGCTTCCGGCCAGTACCGGCGGCACCGTATAGCACAAGAGCGCGACCCCGTGCGCAATAAATTTCTTCGATACCTTCATGACCGCACTATCGCACCGCGAAGTTCAATATTCTGCGCAGCATAACATTCAGCTTGCGCGAGAACGTCTTGACCCGCGGGTCATCCGAGTCCTCGGGCAGGCTTGTGGTCGTAACAGTGATGCGCTCCCCATGATCGTAAACGGCCACGCGGCAGGGCATGTGCGTGATGAAGAAGGGGTCGAGCTCCAGCGCCTCTTGCGCAAGGGTCAGATTGCAGAAGTGGATGATCAACGCCTGCGGGAAGTCTTTTACGCCCCGCGCGCGGATTCCGCGGCCGATGTCGTTACGGCCAGTGATCCGGAAGTTGCGCTGGGTGATGGCGAATTCCAGATCGAATACAACGTTCTCGAAGGTCTTGGTGCGCGTTTCCGCGTGGATGATCGGCGTCTGGACATGGCCGCGAGGCGGCGCGCACGCTGGCAGGCAAACGACGACGAGCATAAAGCAGGTAATCCGCCGGCAGCGGAAAATCAGAGCTGAAAACGCTGTGTCAGTCACATCTGCACGGCTGGCGCCCATCGTTAATAGACATATAAAACGCGTAGATACAAAAACGCGGAACCGCGTTATAGTTTACGCAGATTTGGCGCCCGTCAAGCCCGATGTGAAAGCAATGCCGTTGCCGTGCCTCTATGCCCTCAACTGAAACGTATCCTTACTGGAGAAACATTATGGACATGGCGACCCTCTCTGCTTTGTTGAGCTGGGCAGTGCTCCTTTCCGGCTATGCGGACCCGGAGCATTCCCCCGAGCTTGAATACAAGCCGCATGCGTTTTTTGTTTCCGAGGCCTGCGGCGGCGAGGAGTGTGAAGCCATCGGCTGGTATAATGACGCGGGCATAGTTTACCTCGATGAGCGAATGCGCGGCGACGAGCGCAGCGACGCGCGCAGCCTGGTGGTGCATGAGCTTGTGCATTATCTCCAGCATCTCAGCGGCAAGTACGATTCGCATTCCTGTGCGGATCAGATCGCCCGTGAACGCGAGGCCTACGCCATCCAGCGCATTTATATGGCCGAAGCGCACGGGCAGCCCCAGTTCCAGCAGATGCGGCCGCCCCTTTGTAACGCGGACTATCAGGGCGTTCCCTGACCGTGAATCCGCTGACCCCAAAAATGGTGGTCATCCATGGATGACAACCAGCTGCTGCGCTACAGCCGCCAGATCATGCTGCCTGAAATCGATATCGCGGGTCAGGCGCGGTTACTCAAGTCGCGGGTGCTGATCGTCGGCTTGGGCGCGCTCGGCTCGCCCGTGTCCATGTATCTTGCCGCCAGCGGGGTGGGCGAACTGCTGCTGATGGATCACGACAAGGTGGAGCTTTCCAACCTCCAGCGACAGATCGTCCATACCACAGACCGTATCGGAACATCGAAGGTCCAGTCGGCACGCGCGACTCTGCGGGCGCTGAATCCCGAAATCTCTGTCGTGGGGCTAGCCAGTACGTTCAATACGGAAACGTTGAGCCGCGGGACAGGTCGGGTCGACGCGGTGGTCGATGCGACTGACAATTTCGTGGCGCGTTTCGCTATCAATCAGGCCTGTTTCGATGCCCGCACGCCGCTAATCTCGGGCGCCGCCATTCGCTTCGAAGGCCAGGTTTCGGTCTACCCGTTCGATCGCACCGACCGCCCCTGTTATCACTGTTTGTACGGAAACGTTGAGGAACCCGCTGGCTCATGCGCGGAGAACGGCGTGCTGGGTCCGGTAGCAGGGCTGGTGGGATGCATCCAGGCCATCGAGACAGTCAAAGTGCTGTTGGGTTTCGGCGATATCCTGGCTGGACGCCTGCTTTTGATCGACGCGCGCAGCATGGACATGCGCGCGGTGCGGCTGCCGAAAGATCCGGATTGTCCGGTATGCGGTGACAGAGCGATCCGGCGCATCGATCTGACAACTGGTTAAGTCGGCCACCGCGGTTGGTGAATACGCCGCAAAGCTTGCCCTGAGCCCCAAGCTGTCGAGGGGGGCGAACGCGATGCCTTCGCGCGAGCCTTCCGCGATAAACCCTACAAGCGCAAAGGCGTTACGCTTATACTATGTGTAATGCGTTAACCGCGCGTCAGACTCGATCCTTAGGGCGAACGCGTATTGGCGCCGGTAACATTGCCGGCAACCGTCGTTACCTTCCAGTTCGCAGGCTACACGCGAAGTGAGGCGGATGCGTGCTTGCGCCGCTTCGATCTGTACATTCACCGCCGCGGTGGATGAATTTTCATCCCGCGTCACTTGTCCCACAAGTATAAAGAGATAGAGGTAAGAACATGGCAACTAAATCGAGTAAACCAAGTAAATCCGCCGAGCCGACCAAGGTTAATTCGACGACCCATCTGGACGTGCCCGCCGAACAGGTGTGGCAAATGATCGGGCAGTTCAAGTCGTTCGCCGACTGGCATCCAGCGGTAGAAAAGAGCGAGCTGGAGCAAGGCGGATCGGTGCGGCGTCTGAGTCTTATTGGCGGCGGCACCATCGTCGAGCGCCTGGAGCGCATCGATGACGAGTCTTTCAAGTACCGTTACTCGATCGTCGACAGTCCGTTGCCGGTCGCCAATTACGTCTCTGAACTGCGGGTCGTCAAGGACGATTCGGGCAATGGCTGCAGTGTAGAATGGTCCAGCGAATTCGCGCCCGCGGCCGGTACGTCAACGTCCGACGCGGAAAAGTCGATTCGCGACATCTACGATGCGGGCCTCAATAACCTGCAAAGCCTGTTCGTCAAAAAGCAACCCGGCTGAACCACCAGGCGTTTTATGCTAGGCCACACCAGCCACTTGACGGACACCCTAGCCCGGCCGCTGCGCGATCTGCGGATCTCGGTCACCGACCGCTGCAACTTCCGCTGTACCTACTGCATGCCCAGATCGGTATTCGGAGTCGGCCATCGGTTCCTGGGTAACGATCAGTTGTTGAGCTTCGAGGAGATCGAGCGGCTGGCGAGGCTGTTTGCAAGTTACGGTGTGCGCAAGCTTCGCCTGACAGGCGGCGAACCGCTGGTGCGGCGTGAGCTGGAAACGCTGGTCGAAAGGCTGGCGTCGCTGTCAGGCATCGAAGACATCAGTCTGACCACGAATGGTTCACTACTCACACGAGACAAGGCAAAAGCGCTCAGGCGCGCCGGGCTTCGGCGTATTACCATCAGCCTGGACGCGCTGGACGACGCCACTTTCATGGCGATCAACGATGTCGATTTCCCGGTCAGACGGGTGCTGGAGGCTATCGAGAACGCGGCCGACGCCGAGCTCTCGCCGGTGAAGATCAACATGGTGGTCAAGCGCGGCGGCAACGAGCACAGCATCCTGCCCATGGCGCGCTTCTTTCACGGCACGGGACATGTGTTGCGTTTTATCGAGTACATGGACGTCGGCAACAGTAACGGCTGGCGACACGATCAGGTGCTGCCAGCCGCCGAAGTGGCCGCCATGATCGACGCCGAGTTACCGATTGAGCCGATCGACGCCAATTATCCCGGCGAAGTCGCGCGCCGCTGGCGTTACCGTGACGGCGGCGGCGAGCTTGGCATTATCACGTCCGTCACGCAGCCGTTCTGCCGCAGCTGTACGCGTTCGCGGCTCTCGGCACAGGGCATGCTTTACACC
>JACCYU010000208.1 GCA_013696315.1 Gammaproteobacteria bacterium
GTCTTGGTAAGCCCCACCACGCCATGCTTGGCCGCGACATAAGCGGATTTGTACGGTGACGCGACCAGCCCGTGCGCCGAAGCAATATTGACGATTCGGCCCCAGCCCTTCGCCTTCATGTTCGGCAGCGCGGCGCGCGTAGTGTGAAACGCCGACGACAAAGCGATGGCGATGATCGCGTCCCATTTTTCGATCGGGAATTCGTCGATCGGCGTTACATACTGAATGCCGGCATTGTTCACCAGAATATCCACGCCGCCGAACGCGGTCGCGGTGTCTTCGATCATGGTCTCGATCTCGGCCGGTCTGGTCATGTCGGCGTTCGAGTATCGCGCGCGCACACTATGTTGCTGTTCGAGGTCGCCTCGGATGGCCTCGATCTCTTGCGCATCGCCGAAACCGTTCAGCATGACATCGCAGCCTTCGGCGGCCAGCGCACGCGCGATGGCGAGACCGATGCCGCTGGTCGAGCCGGTAATTACCGCGGACTTGCCTTTAAGCATGGGAACCTCCCGATTTTGATGGCTGATGGATGACCTATCCCGCCGTGGTCAGGTCAGGTAGTCATGAACGACAGTGCCGAGCGGCAAGGTCAGATCGGTCATTATGTGCGTCGCGAACAGCCTCTCGAATCGGCAGCCGGGCCACCGGCGCCAGCGCGTGATCGAACAGTTCCAGTCCCGCGGGCCCGGTCCACGCGCCCTTGACCGTGACATCGGACAAAGGTGTTCGCACCAGTTCGCAGATGCGCGGACTGCCATCCACGTGCGGGATAATCTTCAGCAGGAACGTCGGCGCCTGCAATGATTTCAGCGCCAGCGCCTCGTCAAGCGGGGCGTGCTTAAAGCCCATGGTGCCGGTCGCCACGCGCACACCGCTGTAATCCAGCGTGCCGACGAGCGTATCACCCCGCACCGCAAGATCGGGAGCACCCAGCTTTTTGGGGAATCCCCACAACTCGCGTCCGCCAGCGATGGGCGCGTGCACATTCAGATACATCGCCTGCTGATAATTGCCTGGCTCGCCTTTGTAGGTCACCGGGATCAGCTGCCCTGCCTCGCAATAGTCGCCGAAGCCGCTGGTGTCCGGCATGCGCATGAACTCGAACTTGACATGCGGTTCCGCCAGTTCCAGCGGCTCGGGCACGAGTTCCTTCAGCACCTCGGCCTCGCTGCGATAGGTGATGATCAGATATTCACGATTGAAGAACCGGTACGGACCCGGCGGGTAGGCAGGGCTGGTGAGGGGCATGGCGAAAGCGCGTTCGACGACCTCGTTTTGTTTCATGATGCCTCCTGTGAGTCGGCATTGAACTGGCGATCACGCTCCCATACGGTTGCCGCTACGTCAACGCCTGCCGACAAGAGATTGGGGGGCGGATAGTGCGTGCCGGCGATAGTCATGGCGGCGCCATCAAACAGCGACAGCACATGCATGCAAGCGGTAACATGTCGGCGTGATACGTTCAATACGACATGGCGCCCGGGCGAGCATGCCGCGGTGCGTGAGCCTGGCGGATTGTCCATGACTCGCGCGGGATCGGTCGGCATGCGCTTCGATGCCAACTATCGCGAGGACGTGACCCTGGCGCAGGGCTTGCGGGTGCGCTTGCGCACGGTCACGCCTGCCGACCGGCAAAAGCTCGTCGAAGGTTTCGCGCGCCTGTCGGCCGAGTCGCGGTACCGGCGTTTCCTGTCCACCAAGTCCGAGCTGACCGACGCGGACCTGAAGTTTCTGACCACGCCCGATGGTAGCAGGCACGTGGCCATCGGCGCGGTGGACATCGGCGCGGACGGTGAAGAACTTGACGGCGTCGGCATCGGCCACCTGGTGCGTGACACCGAACACCCCGAGGTTGCGGAGCTCGCGCTGACCGTGCTGGACGCCAGACAGGGAATGGGCATTGGCCGCATGCTGATGGTGCGTTTGATCGCCGCCGCCGCCGAGCGCGGCGTGCGGCGCATCCGCTGTCACCTGCTGGCCGATAACGCGCGCATGCGCGGCCTGATCGAGCCAGCGCTCGGTGACACCGCGTTGACCCGCGACGGCGACACGATGACGGGGGAGTTTCCCGTCCCGGCGACCGCGGAGCCAGAACACGTGGCGCGAGACCAGGTCGCGGCGCCACTGTTCGGACTCCTGCGCCTGATCGCCGCGGGCTCCGTAATGCCGCTCGACTTCACCATTGCCGGGTTACGCTATAGCATCGGGTCGATGGCGCTTTATTCTCCGTCTCCAGAATCGGCCGCTTCTCCGGAATCGGACGCAAAGGATGAAACCGGCCGCGATAGCTAGCGCACGCGCCAGATCCGAAACCCCACAGGAGCGCGATATGACTCACACCCCAGATTCAGAAGTATGGCCCGCCCTGCCCTTCGATGCCTGGCGCGACACCTGCGCGACCCTACATTTATGGACGCAGATCGTCGGCAAGCTGCGGCTGGCGCAGACACCGTGGGTGAACCATTCCTGGCACGCTACGTTGTACGTAACGGCACGCGGATTGACCACCTCGCCCATTCCTTATAACGACCGCGCGTTCGAGATCGACTTCGATTTTATCGATCACGCGCTCTTGATCCGCGTGAGCGACGGCGCCGAACGCGCGCTGCCGCTGGAGCCTCAATCCGTGGCGGATTTTTATGCGGCGGTGATGGCGACGCTCGCCGAACTCCGTGTGAAGGTTCAAATTCACGGCGCGCCCAACGAAGTCGCCGGCGCCATCCCGTTCAAAGATGACCGCACGCACAACGCTTACGATCCCGAATACGCGCAACGCTTCTGGCGGGTGCTGTTACAGGTCGATCGCGTGTTCAAATTATTCCGCACCGGTTATCTCGGCAAGGTCAGCCCCGTGCATCTGTTCTGGGGCAGCTTCGCTCTGGCCGTCACGCGCTTCTCCGGACGCAGCGCACCGCAACATCCCGGCGGCGTCCCCGCCCTCCCCGATCCCATCACCCGGGAGGCGTATTCGCACGAAGTCAGCAGCGCGGGCTTCTGGCCCGGCGGCGGCGCGGTCGACTATCCCGCGTTCTATTCGTACGCGTATCCGACAACAGAAAAATTCAGTTCCATGCCGGTCAATCCAAAAGACGCATTCTTCCTCAAGGCAGCGGGTGAGTTCATTCTGCCCTACGACTCCGTGTGCACTGCAAGCTCACCGGACAGCGTGCTGCTGGAATTCCTGCAAAGCACCTATGAAGCCGCCGCGGAGAGCGGGGGATGGGATCGCGCGGCGCTGGAATGTCCGCTGGGCAAGCCGGGCGTGGTTCTTGGAACTCCGCGCGAGACATAAAACGCATCCATTTGAAGGCGAAATGCTCAAGATCGACCGCAGGATATTAAATGATGACGACAATCATCGGCATACCCTGGCAACTTGCGCAGCAGCTCTTACAACGTGGCGTTGCTATGCACGGCGGCCGAACTGGCGCCGGACAGGGCCAGCCTGGAGATCGCCACGAGCAAGGGGATTCCGTTGTACGATGGCGGCAGCGAGACCGCGACCTTGCCGACCGTCCAAGACAACCTGAGCCTGGAAAGGCATAACTTTGAGCTCCATTTTTTACCAATCAGAGGAATAGACAATGCTTCGCAAAACGAGTGAATCATTAGACGTGTTGATGAAGATTCGGCAGGAAGTCGTGCCGTTGGTACTGGATGCGAATGAGAGAGGGGCAGTTGATCTCAATATCAAAAATCATCCGTGCGGAACACCGAGTTGTTTTATGGGGCACGCATCCGATATTAGTAAGCGGCAAGGATGGTCTGACCAATTCACCGATTGGCAGGAAAAGTTGTGGCAATACGATCAGGGCCTTTGGTCTAGCTTATTCGGGGTAGCTGTTACAGGCACCCTCGCCGATCGCATAGCGCGCTTAGACAGGATGATAGCGAAGGAAATGGCCGGCGTAGGCAAAGTATGAGTCTCCCCGACTGGTCGCAAGTGCTTGCCGCGGACGCGGCGTCGGGCATCGCCTATCGTTGTTCGGTACGATACGACTGCTAATGACGAGCGAGCATATCCCGTCGCCGGGACGCTCTGGCTCGAACTGCGAGATCGATCACTAGCCATGAGGAGTCTCCAAAAGCCGCTCCAGTCGCGCGCGAACTCCGCTCAGCGCGGCTTGCAGCGCCTGGTCAATCGCCTCGACCACGCTATCGACGGTGCGCTCCTGAGCCATTGCTCTGCCCCATGAGTGTTTTTCAAAAACGATGCCGTTGCTGTTACTCACGCGCAATGTCAGCGCGACCTGGCCGCTGGGACCTTCGCGCGTATCGACTTCGAGCAGCTCGGAGACATCCGCGCTCAGGATAACCGCTTCGCCGGTGTTCACGGCAAGCCCCGTTAATTCGGCGTTGATGCCTGCCTTGCACAGATATTCGACGGTGGCTTGCGCCAGCATTCGCGCCGGTGGCGTAGCCCATTGATGACTCGCGTAAAAGCCGATGGTTTGCGGCAGGTCCGGCGGCCGGTAAACGATGCGGGTCGTATCGAAGGGCGGCAATACGTTAAACGGCTGCACTGTCACCACCTCCGTCGCCGCGTCGTTCGCTGCACAAGAAGTCGCCTGCCGGCCGGCGAAATCATCGAGCGAGTAGTAACGTGTTTGCGGCGCGGAAGCACAGGCGGTCAGCAGCAGCATTGCCACCGGCGGAACGCATTGCGAGAGTGCAGTCACGGCATCACGCCCGCTGGTTCGCCCGGTATTCGGCGTCCGTCGGCAGGACTCGAATCAGACTGTAAGGCTGCTCCTTGATTTGCGTGGAAAAGCCTTCCAGGGCAGCAGCCGCGCGGCTGAGCCTCGCGAGCGTTTGCTCGATGACCTGACGATTCTCGCTGACTACCGCCGTCGCGTCACGCGCGTCGCCGAACGCCGCCTGCGCTTCTTCGAGCACCACCCTCACGTGTTTCCACCCTGCGCACCCAACGCCGTGTTGAGGCTGGCGGACAGGCTGTCCAGTTGTCGCATCACTCTTGCGGCTCGATCGAGCACGTTAACCGCGCGTACCGACGCCCGATTCGTCTGAGTGAGGATTCCGGGCAGATCGCGCTCGAATCCTATCGTGAGTTTGTCCAGACGATCGGCGACGGATGCAGCCGAATCTGACAAGCGTGCAAGACTGTCAACGGTTGCCGGCATGCGTCGGGACAAGTTCGAAAGGATGTCCTTCGTCTGCCTCATCACGGGTGTAATCTGTGCCGCCACCCGGTCCGCAACGTTTAGCAGGTCCTGGGCATTGGCGGAGACCAGACCGTCGATGGTATCGCTAGGCGCAAGCTTCGCCATCCGCGACGAACCGGGCTCGACCTCCAGCGCGGTGCCGCCCAGGAGATCCAGCAACACGACCCTGGCAGTACTGTCGGCGCGCAATGTGACTGCCGGACTGATGTCCACACGCAGGGCGACCGGGGCCGGTGAATTTACATCGAGATTCATGTCGCTGACCCGGCCGACCGGCACGCCCGCGACCACCACCGGATCGCCGACCGCGAGCGTTCCGGCGTGCGGAATGGTAACGAGATAAGACGTGCTCGACGGTCGCACCCATGCGGACCCGGCCACCCATAGGGCCATACTGGCGAAGATGATTACGGCAACGAGAAAGAAAAGTCCCGCGCGGATAGTCTCGGTTCTGGTTTTCGCGGCCATGAATGTTCTTACCGCGCCAGATCTTTCGCTGCCGCGGCTAGTACAGCGTCCATCTCTTGTCCCGCGGACGGTTCTTCGGCCTGCCGGCGCAGAAATCGTTGTGCTACGGGATGCTTCGTCGCTCTCAGGTCTGACGGTGTACCCGCGGCGATTATGCTGCCGCGGTCCATCAGAAAAATACGATGCGCGATCGCAAACGCACTCTCTAATTCGTGCGTGACCACCACCAGGGTAGCGTGAAACGCGTGGTTAAGACGGGTCAACAAACTGGTCGAGGCCCGCCGAGGTCACCAATCGCTTCACCAACGAGGGGAATGCGCTGACGCCAGGCGAGGTCACAAGTCCTCCAATGAATGATGAAGATAGATACGACCCAGCCCAACGCTTCTAAGTTGAGCAATGCAGCCCAGCAAGTGGCGTGACAGCAACGCTGGCGCGACACTTGGCCTGCATTAGCTCGAACGCGCAGTTGGAGGCGATGGGACGCAATACCTCGGTAGCATA
>JACCYU010000209.1 GCA_013696315.1 Gammaproteobacteria bacterium
CCGAAGGCGGCAGCAGATACGCCGTATCGCGGTCAATCGTGATAAATCGTGTCATCGCTTCCCCTCGCTACTGTGGCTCCGCTATCTTCGTACAAATCCACGTCGGATAAACCTGCGAAAGTCCGACTGGCTGCTAGAGCGGAAGGATTCTCCTGCCCCGAAGACAGCGCCTCGGCGACGATCTGTCTTCGTGTTTCGCTCGCGGCAAGAGAACCGGATATTTTGTCCGCCAGGGACTCGTGCTCGATGCGGATTTCCTTGACTGCCTCGTTGGCACTGTCGTTAGTTGTCTTGAGATCGGCGAAAGGTTTTTGCAGCCGTGCAAATTTTCCCCGGGCTTCCCGGAGTTCCCGTTCCGTTGTCGAAATGACGAACGCTTCGAACTGCCTGAGCCTCTGACTAGCGGCGTGATCGAGTTCCTGTTGGCACAGCACGCAGCGCGCACCATTGTCCACGACAGGGAACGCTTGCCCGGGATAAGCCAGTTCTTCCGAGAACTGACGGGCCGATTCCCAAAGGTGCGACCAGCGCTCCGATCCCGTTCCCGTGAACAGCCCTTCTGGAAACGTCGCAGTCCGCAGGCGTAGCGCTTCTTCGCCCTTTCGCTCGGCTTCCCTCCGCGCCTCGAACGCGCCGAACACGGCATCATCCGACAGCGCCGCCTCTACATCTTTCAGATGCCGGGTAAGGGTGCGGACCCTCCCGGCACGCAGCGTGAGTTGCCGTGCCAGTTTCTCGGGATCGTTCGCCTGTAAGTCCAGGAGCGACTTATCCAATAGCGCAAGGCGAGACTCCTCGTCCGGTGACAGGAGCGCAAGAGACTTCACGGCTTCCGGGTTCGTCAGCGAAGACAATCCGGCCAGGAGCTTTGCGACAGTCGTTCCTTCCGGTACTTCAAAAGCCGGGATCGCGCTCAAACCCAGCGAACGCTGTTCACTCTCCAGCTGTGATCGCACCGATCGGCACGCCTTGACGAGCTTGTCGAAGAGGTCCAGCCCAAAGGGCCGGAACGCGACATCGGTTTTTTCTGTGAGATAGACGGCGGCGCACTGACTGTCAAAAACGCTGATGCGGGAGATGGGTTCGTCTTCGACTCGCCCCGTCCATTCCTGCGCATCCGCGTCCCCGACTTTGTACTTGATTGCCACTACGGGCTTGTGCGGAGTGCTGCCAGACACAACGTTACCCAGAATTTCCTCAGTTCCCCTTGCGCGGCACGCGCTCTTCAGAATCCTAATGTACCCGGTCTTGCCCGCTGCATTGTCGCCATAAACCACGGTGAGGCTGGGCACGAACCTCAGCGTCTGGTCCTCAGCCAGCGCGTTGACGCCGCGGTGATGAAAAATCGACAGCAGTATAACTTGCCCCGATCCCGCGCCCGTGTCGAGTATGTGATCTGCGGCCAGTGAAACGACATCCTTTTGGCCGGCCAGGCCGTGCGCGCTCTTACAGATGTCGCTCAGATCGCGGATATCATCGTCGGACAGCTCGCCATTCAGCACAAGGCGGCGCAGCGCGTCGCGCTGCCATGCCGGGCGGTCTTGCGACCATTCAAGAATTTCTTTAAGGACATTCATAATCGCATCGCCGAATCTATAGCAGCGGGTTTACGATTAATTGCGCTGGGCATCGTGTCCCGATACAAGACGTCAAAGCCGCAATGGCGGCTTTCAACAAGCAATTTGACAGCTGTGGCGGGGTCGGTTTATATCTCTTGTACGTCTGGCGGTAGCGCACGCAGTCGCAGAAGTTCGGCAAGTGGTGTGGTCATGCGTGGCTGAATCCGTCTCGTGAAATCCCAGTGTCACCCGCTCCCGGTCCGCGAGGTCTCGATATGTTTTCACTCCGGAAAAGCCCGATCGTTCGAACAGCTCGCGAGTGGCCTCGCCCTGCTCGAAGCCGTGTTCTACCAGCAGCCATCCGCCGGGACGCAGATAGACGCCCGCACCTCGCGCCATACACTTCAGATCCTCAAGTCCGCGTTCGGCGCTGATCAGTGCCTGACGCGGTTCGAACCGCAGCGCCGGATTTCGCAGGTGCGGATCTTCGGCCTCCACATAAGGCGGATTGCTGACGATCAGATGAAAGCGCCCGCGCAAGGGCGCGAACCAGTCGCCTGCGAGAAACCGGATATTCGTAATGCCTAGCTGCTGCGCGTTGTCCGCGGCGACAGCTAACGGCGTCTCAGATATATCGGTGGCCGTCACTCGACTCCTGGGACGTTCTTTGGCAATCGCAAGCGCGATGGCGCCGCTGCCGGTGCCGAGGTCCGCGACTTTCCACTCTGCCCGTTCGGTAATTCGCGCGAGCGCGAGTTCGACCAGTAATTCGGTTTCCGGACGGGGAATGAGCACATCTTGCGTTACACGCAACTTCAGCGACCAGAATTCCTTGAAGCCGAGGATATAGGCCAGCGGCTCGCCTTGCGCGCGGCGTTGCACCAGGTTATCGAAATGCCGGCGTTGCGCCTCGTTCAACGTCGCTTCCGGGTACGCGTGCAGATAGCTGCGGTCACGCTCAAGCGCGTGCGCCAACAGCAGATCGGCGTCTAGCTCAGGCGTGCGGATGAGCCGCGCCAGCTCAGCCCGCGACTCGCACAAGATCCCTCGAATAGTCTGTCGCCGCTCCGAACGTGGATGTTCAAAGCAGAGGGGGTGAGGCGCTTGCTTGCCGTCCATGGCGAGACTGTGTGGGCTATTGAAGCCCCGGCCTCGCCCTCCCTGGCGAGCCGTTCGCTGGGACCGATGTTCAGTGGACATCGGCCTTAATCCAGCTCACCCAGCAGGTCGGCCTGATGTTCGCGGATCAGCGGATCGATGATCTCCTCCAGGTTACCCTGCATGATCTCTTCGAGCTTGTACAAGGTGAGATTGATGCGGTGGTCCGTGACTCTACCTTGAGGAAAATTATAGGTGCGGATGCGCTGTGAGCGGTCGCCGCTACCGACCAGATTGCGCCGCGTCGCGGCGCGTTCGGCGTCCGCTCGTGAGCGCTCGGCGTCGTTCAGTTTCGCCTGCATCAACGACATCGCGCGCGCGCGGTTTTTGTGTTGCGAGCGCTCGTCCTGACACTCCACCACGATGCCGGTCGGCAAGTGCGTCAGGCGTATGGCGGAATCGGTCTTGTTGACGTGCTGGCCGCCCGCCCCGGAGGCGCGATAGGTATCCACGCGCAGGTCGGAAGGGTTGATCTCGATCTCTTCGAGCTTGTCGGGTTCGGGCATTATCGCCACCGTCGCCGCCGACGTGTGGATGCGGCCCTGCGATTCGGTCTCGGGTACGCGCTGCACGCGGTGCGCGCCGGATTCGAATTTCAGTTGCGCATAAACGCCTTGCCCGCTGATGCGGGCGATCAGTTCCTTGTAGCCGCCGTGCTCGCCGAGGCTCGCGGTGAGTATCTCGACCGTCCAGCGGCGATGCTCGGCAAAGCGCGCGTACATGCGGTAAAGGTCGCCGGCGAAGATCGCCGCCTCATTGCCGCCGGTGCCGGCGCGAACTTCCAGAAATACGTTGTTGCGATCATGCGGATCGACCGGCAGCAGCAGTTTCTGTAACTCCAGTTCCAGCGCTTCCAGCCGGGCGGCGACGTGCTGCGCGTCGTCCTGCGCCATTGTCTTGATGTCCGGATCGCCGTCGCTCAGCAGCTCTTCCAGTGCGGTCAGCTCGCCGCGCGCCGCGCGATGTTCGCTGAATCTGGCGGCGAGTTCATCCAGCTGGGCGTACTCGACCGACAGCCTGCGATAGCGATCCTGGTCGTCCAGCACATCGGGTTCCGAGATCAGGCGCGCGATCTCCGCGTGGCGCTCGACCAGATCTTCCAGCTTGGCCTGGATGGAAGGCGTCATGCGTGCCGACGACGCGCCTCCAGCGCTGCGAACGCCCCGGATCGGTGCGCCGCAAGCTGGTCTCTCACCAGATAGTTTCTCAGCACCGAAGGGTCACACATCGTCATCTGGCAGTTGCAAGAGAATGCGCGCCGCCTCCAGCAGATCGTAACGGCCCTCGCGCCCCGCCTTGTTGAGCGCGTGCGTGGCATCGTGCGTGAGCTGATTGGACAAGGCGTGGGCCAGATACTGCAAGGCCTCGTCCGGGGACTTGCCCTGCATGAGCATGCGCCGCGCACGCGCGAGGGTCGCGGTCCTTCGCAGTTCCGCGCGATCGCGGTACGCGCGTATGGCGCCCACCGCGCCCTGCGCGCGTAGCCAGCCCATGAAGGTTTCGACCTGCACATCGATGATCTGATCGGCCTGCGCCGCGGCCTCCTGTCGAGAAGTCATGTTCTGCCCGATAACCTGCTCGAGATCGTCCACGGTGTACAGATAAACGTCGTCCAGCGACCCCACTTCCGGCTCGATGTCGCGGGGCACGGCCAGATCGACCATGAACATCGGCCGATGCTTGCGCTGCTTCAAGGTGCTTTCGACCATGCCTTTGCCCAGAATCGGCAGCGGACTCGCGGTGGACGAGACGACGATATCGGCGGCGGGCAGCGCCTCGGCGAGCTCGGTCAGGCCGATGCCCTCGCCCCTGAACTGCGCCGCCAGCGACTTCGCGCGCTCCGCATGTCGGTTGGCGACGATGATCCGGCCGATGCCGCCGCCGACGAGATGGCGCGCGACCAGCTCGATGGTCTGACCGGCGCCGATCAGGAGCGCCGTTTGAGGGTTAAGGTCGCCGAAGATCTGTTTTGCGAGCGTTACGGCGGCAAAGGCGATCGACACCGGAGTCGCGCCTATCGCCGTATCGGTTCTAACCCGCTTGGCGACCGCGAACGCGTGCTGGAACAGGCGACCCAGCTGCCTGCCCAAGGTGCCGGCGCGGTTAGCGTCCTGATAAGCGCCTTTGAGCTGACCGAGGATCTGGGGTTCGCCAAGCACCATCGAGTCCAGGCCACATGCCACGCGCAACGCATGGCGCACTGCCGAGCGATCCAGATGATGATAAAGGAACGGCCGAATCGTGTGCTGGTCGAAACGATGATACGCGCTAAGCCAGCCGATGATATCTTCGTTTGGCTGCACATGACGCAGATGGCAGTAGAGTTCCGTGCGGTTGCACGTCGAAAGAATCGCCGCCTCGTCTACGCCATCGATCTGTCTGAGCTCACGCAAGGCCGTGTCAAGCCGCTCCGGCTGAAAGACGACCTGCTCACGAATGCCGACTGGTGCTGTGGTATGGTTGATTCCGATAGTGCAAAGCGACATTTAAGCTGGCGGGGCACGCGGTATCTGCAAACCTGAAATGCTAGCAGAATGATTCTGAGCCATGCGCACGGGGAAAACAACCACGCCGGTAAGGTGCGTACGTGCTTCGGGATTAGCCTTAACAGGTCGCGGCTAGATCGCGGCGTTTAACATGGCTACTATGATCTTCGCTGCGCAAGGCAGGGTAAGCGAACCCGCGCAAGCCGGTTGTTCGGCGCGCCAGTTGGCGCGGCCCCTCGGTTGGCAGTATCTTGACCGCGTATGCAGGGTTGCCGCGTCCCCGCGCGTAGGCCAATACTTCCGTCGTCGCGCAGGCGCGCTGGGGTGCTGCTTGTTGCGTTCTTGTTTCAACGAGTTCACGGAAGCAACAAGCGTGATGCAGCAACGTAATCTGTGGAGTCATATGATCCGTATTGGATTAGCAACGCTCGCCGCCGCGCTCACGGCCAGTTGCGCGGGCATCGAGAGTGATGCCGCGTTCGCGGCGGCGCAAGCGGACGATGCACGGGTCTCGCGCGCGGCGTCGGCGGACCTGATGTACGAGCTCATGGCCGGCGAAATTGCCGGTCATTACGGGGATCTCGAAGAGTCGGTGACGCATTATCTCAATGCCTTGCGGATGACTGATGATCCTCAAGTCGCCGCGCGCGCCACCAGCATCGCCTTATATGCGGATGACGAGGTGAGCGCGCGGGAGGCGGCGCTTCGCTGGGTGAATCTTACACCGTCCGATCCCGAGGCGCGTCAGACGCTCGCCGTGCTTTACACGCGCGCGGGGCAGCCGCGCGCCGCCATGCCGCATCTCGAGTATCTGATCGACCGCGCGCCAGGCGCCGCCGGCAATGGATTTATGCTGATCGGCGCGACTCTGGCGCAGGAGCAGGATTCCGACGCGGCGCTCGCCGCCATGCGTATGCTGGTCGAACGCCATGTTGACGAGCCGCTCGCGCAGTTTGCTTATGCCAACCTGGCGCTGAGCGCCGCCGAGAACGACGAGGCCGCGGCGGCCGCCGCGCGAGCCCTGGCGCTGGACCCTGCTCTCACGGACGCGAGGGCCGTGCGTGCGCGCGCATTGCTGGGATCGGGCAAGACGGCGCAGGCGGCGAGCGAGATGCGCAAGGCCGTGGGCGCCACGCCCGATGACGATGAACTGCGGCTGGCGTTCGCCAAGATGCTGGTGCAGATGGAACGTTTCGGTGAAGCACGCGCGGAGTTCCGCCAATTGCTTAACGAGCGCCCGCAAGATCCCGAACTCCTTTACACCCTCGGCCTGCTCAATCTGCAGGAGCGTAATTACGCGCACGCCGGCGAATATTTTCAGCGCCTGAACGACAGCGGCCGGCGGGTTAACGAGGCCCGCTATTATCTGGGCCGCGTCGCGCAGGAGCGCAAGCAGTTCAATGAAGCGCTTCGCTGGTATGGTCAGGTCAGGCGCGGTCAGTTCCGGATCGATGCGCGGGCGCGCACAGCGACGATCTTGGGGCAGCGCGGGGACCTTGAGGAGGGTCGCGAGTACCTTCGCAAGGCGCGTCTGGCCGAGCGCGAGCCCGTCAATGTCGTACAGTTGTATCTGGCGGAGGGTCAGTTATTGCGCGAGGCTGGACGTCACGAGGCGGGCATCAAGCTGTTCGGTGAGGCGCTGGCTGAACATCCCGGCAACAGCGATCTGCTGTACGCGCGCGCGCTGATGGCCGAACAAATCGGCAGGATAGACCGCCTGGAGGCTGATTTGCGTATGATCCTGCATGCCGACCCGGATAACGCCACCGCGCTAAACGCGCTGGGATTCACGCTCGCGGATCACAACGAGCGCGTGCCGGAGGCGCTGGGATACATTAAGCGCGCGTTTGCCGCGCGCCCGAACGATCCGGCGGTCATCGACAGCATGGGGTGGGCGCATTTCCGGCTGGGCAATTACGCGCGGGCCGAGCACTATCTGCGTCGCGCCTTCAAGTTGTTGCCGGATAGCGAAATCGCCGGCCATCTCAGCGAAGTGATGTGGACGCGGGGACAAAAAGACGAGGCGCGTTCGGTATTGCGCGAGGCGCTGACCAAGGAGTCGGAGCACGAATATCTGCTGGAACTGCGCGATCGCTACGCCCGTTGACGAGTTGTCGCCCGGCGAGTAGCGCGCACCGAGACCACATCGTTTGCGGCCCAGGTCGATGATGGATAAGGCATCGCGCCCGTTTGCTCAGATTCCGCCGCGAGCGGCAACCGGGGTTTGCGCTTGAGCGCTACGCGGGTCATCGTCGCAATGGTCGGACTGCTCGTGCTGGCCGGCTGCGCCACGGCACCGCGAACTGATTCGCCGGCCTCCGATCCGCTGGATTCCTGGACGCACCGTCAGCAAATCCTGAGTCGGCAGCCGGCGTGGCGCATGACGGGCAAACTTTCCATTCAAACCCCGGAGGAGGGCTGGTTCGCCAGTGTTGGCTGGGAACAGCGCGGCGAGCAATTTACGATCGATCTGCGCGATTCGTTCGGGCGCGTGGTCGCGCGCATCGAGGGCGATGATCAGCGCGTGATGCTCACCCGCCACGATGGCTCCACGGCCCGGGCCGCCTCGCCGGAAACGCTGACACGTCAACTGTTCGGCTTCGCCTTACCGGTGTCGGGACTGCGTTACTGGGTGCGCGGGTTGCCCGGCGCGCGAGTGGACTCCGAAGCGCTTGCGGCCACGCGCAGACTCGATTCCAGCGGGCGGCTCAAGCACCTCGAGCAGTCCGGCTGGAGCGTCGATTATCAGCATTACCAGGACGCCGAACCGGTCGCGCTGCCGGGCAAAATTGCGGTCGCGGGTCACGAACTGCGCGTAAAGCTGGTGGTCGAGGCATGGGAGACACCAGCCGTGTCGGCGCAATGGCGTTAAGCGCGTCCACACCCTGGCCCGCGCCGGCCAAACTCAATCTGTTTCTGCATATCACCGGCCGTCGGCCCGATGGCTATCATCTGCTTCAAACTGTCTTCCAGTTCTTGAGCGTCGGCGATGAGCTGCATTTCGAACCGCGCGCTGACGGCCAGATCAGGCGGGTCAACACGATCGCCTCCATTCCCGCGGAACAGGATCTGGCGGTGCGGGCGGCGCTGGCGCTGCAGGCGGCGACCGGCAGTGCGCTCGGCGCGGATATCGAGATTACAAAAAACCTGCCCGTCGGCGGTGGATTGGGCGGCGGCAGTTCGGACGCGGCCACCACCCTGGTGGCTCTGAATCACCTGTGGCGCTGCGGTTTGTCGCGCGACGAGTTGATGTCGCTGGGCTTGCGGCTGGGCGCGGATGTGCCGGTTTTCGTCTATGGGCGCGCGGCCTGGGCAGAGGGCGTCGGGGAGCGGCTGCAAGCGATCGATCCGCCCGAGTGTTGGTTCGTTGTGCTCAAGCCGGACGTGGCAATCGCGACAACTGAGGTCTTCGGCGCGCCGGAATTGACACGTAATTGCCCGCCAATCACAATAACCGACTTTGTCTCGTCCGGGGGCGACAACGTCTGCGAAGCTGTGGTGAGGCGTCGCTACCCGGAAGTCGCGGAAGCTTTGGACTGGTTGAACGATTTTTCGTCAGCGAGGTTGACCGGCACCGGCAGTTGCGTGTTCGCCGCTTTCGACACGCAGACGATGGCCGCGCAGGTGCTCGCGCAGGCGCCCGCGGCCTGGCGCGGTTTTTTCGCCAGAGGCTGTAATCGCTCGCCATTGCAGACCCGACTGGCTCGCGCGCGACGCTAGCAGGCTAAAAGTGCCTTCGCTGATGGGGACGATCACCGTCAGGGGACGTTCTCAATTTCAGGGGTCGATCAATTGGGCCGTAGCCAAGTGGTAAGGCACGGGGTTTTGATCCCCGCATGCGGAGGTTCGAATCCTCCCGGCCCAGCCATTTTCAGGCTTGCCAGGCGCCGGCGCTGTGAAGACAGGAAAGAACGTGGCTGAAAACAGCAGAGTGATGGTGTTTACGGGTAACGCGAACCCGGAGCTGGCGCGGGACATCGCCAATCATCTGAGCATCCCGCTGGGCAAGGCGCAGGTCGGACGATTCAGCGACGGCGAGGTGCAGGTCGAGATTGGCGACAATGTGCGTGGCCGGGACGTTTTTATCCTGCAGCCCACCTGCGCGCCGACCAGCGACAATCTGATGGAATTGCTGATCATGGTGGATGCGCTGCACCGCGCGTCGGCGGGCCGCATCACCACGGTGATTCCGTATCTGGGATATTCGCGGCAGGATCGCCGCGTACGCTCGGCGCGGGTGCCGATCTCGGCCAAACTGGTGGCGAACATGATCACCACCGCCGGCGCGGACCGGGTGCTGACGGTGGATTTGCACGCCGACCAGATTCAGGGCTTCTTCGACGTGCCGGTCGATAACGTCTACGCCTCGCCGGTGCTGCTGGGCGACATCTGGCAGCAGAAGTATTCGAGCCAGATCGTCGTATCGCCCGACGTGGGCGGCGTGGTGCGCGCGCGTGCGATTGCGAAATGCCTGGATCACGCTGAGCTTGCCATCATCGACAAGCGTCGCCCGCAGCCGAACGAGGCGCAGGTGATGAATATTATCGGCGACGTTAAGGGCAAGAACTGTATTATCGTGGATGATCTGGTGGACACGGCCGGGACGCTCTGTCAGGCGGCCGATGCGCTGAAGAACCATGGCGCCGAGAGCGTGGTGGCGTATGCCACGCACCCGGTGCTATCGGGCAATGCCGTGGAGAATATCGAGTCCTCGAGCCTGGATGAGGTGGTCGTTACCGACTCCATTCCGTTGCGCGACAGGCCGCGCGCGTGCGGGCGCATCCGTCAGTTGAGCATCGCCGGCATGCTGGCCGAAACTATCCGGCGGATTAATCTTGAAGAGTCGGTCAGCACTTTGTTCATGGACTGATCCGCCCGTTTGTCTGCATAAATCAAGTCGGCGTCATCAACACCGTTAGCAGGCATAAACAAATGCGGCGCCCCAAAAATTTGCAAATCAGGAGTTTGGTATGAGCGATGAATTTACCCTGGACGCGCGGCCGCGGAAACCTTCGACCAAGAACGCGATGCGCCGCCTGCGGCGCGAGGGTCTGGTGCCGGGCATCGTCTACGGCGCCGACAGGGCGCCCTTGCCCATCACCATGGAATATCGCGTGGTGAAGAAGAATCTGGCCCGCGAGGCGTTTTTCTCGCACATCTTGACGCTCAACGTCGGCGACGCATCGGAGCGGGTGATTCTGCGCGACCTGCAGCGGCATCCAACCAACGCGCTGGTGATGCACATGGATTTGCAGCGAGTGAGCGAGGACGAGGAGATTCGCGTGCGCGTGCCGCTGCATTTCCTCGGCGAAGAAATTGCGCCTGGCGTCAAGCTTGAGCATGGCGAGGTGAGCCACATGCAGACGGATGTGGAAGTCTCCTGTCTGCCCAAAGACCTGCCGGAATTCATTGAGGTCGATATCTCGGCCCTGCATTTGAACGACTCGCTGCACCTCTCCGATCTCAAGATTCCGCAAGGTGTGGAAGTAGTCGAACTGGGCTATGGCGAGGAGCACGATTACGCGGTGATCTCCATCCATCCGCCGCGCGTGGAGGAGGCAGAAGACGAGGAAGCCGAAGCGCCGGCGGCCGCGGTGGACGAAGAACAGGACAGCGACGAAGACGAGAAATAGAGCGCGCGCTTTAAGCAATGGCTGGCGAGACAGACCCGGTTCGGCTTATCGTCGGTCTGGGCAATCCTGGTACCAGATACGAACAGACCCGGCACAATGCCGGGTTCTGGTTTGTGGACGCGCTGGTGCGAGCGTATGGGGGCCGGTTTGCGGCGGCACGCAAATTCGACGGCGAGGCTGCGCCGATTTCACTGGATGGACGCGAGGTGCGTGTCTTCAAACCCGGCGCCTTCATGAACCGCAGTGGCGGCCCGGTGCGCGCCATCCTCAATTTCTACAAGCTTCCGTTATCCAGCATGCTGATCGCGCACGATGAAATTGACCTGCCACCGGGAGTGGCGCGGCTGAAGCGCGGTGGCGGCCACGGCGGTCACAACGGCCTGCGCGATGTGTTCGCGTATTTGAGCACGGATTGCTGGCGGTTACGGCTGGGTGTGGGACACCCGGGACACAGCGACCTCGTTGTCGATTACGTGTTGTCGAAGCCGGCCAATAGCGAGCAGGAGGCCATAATGCACGCGGCGGACCGGGCGCTGACCACCATGCCAATGCTGGCGGCCGGTCAATTCGAGCAGGCCATGCACCAGTTGCACACGCCGTCTCCCGCATCCTAGCTTCGACTCATGGGCTTCAAATGCGGCATCGTCGGCTTGCCCAACGTGGGCAAGTCCACCTTGTTCAATGCGCTGACCAGCGGCGAAATCGCGGCGGAAAATTATCCGTTCTGCACCATCGATCCTAACGTGGGCGTGGTGCCGGTGCCGGATGAGCGACTGCACAAACTGGCGTCCATCGTCAAGCCGCAGAAGATTTTGCCGACCACCATGGAATTCGTGGACATCGCCGGGCTGGTTGCCGGTGCGTCGAAAGGGGAAGGGCTGGGCAATCAGTTCCTGGCCCACATCCGCGAGACCGATGCCATCGCACAGGTGGTGCGCTGCTTTGAGGATGACAACGTAACGCACGTGGCGGGTCGGATCGATCCGGCCGCCGATGTCGAGACCATCGCCACCGAACTGTTGCTCGCCGATCTGGAGACGCTGGACAAGGCCGCGAATCGCGTGACCCGTATCGCCAAGTCAGGCGACAAGACGGCGGTGACGCAGGCTGCCGTGATAAGCAGGCTGCAAGCGCATCTCGATCAAGGCAAGCCGGCACGCAGCGCGGGACTGGACGCGGACGAGCGGCACGCGGCACGCGACCTGCATCTGATTACGATGAAGCCGATGCTGTATATCGCCAACGTGCCCGAAGATGGTTTCGAAGATAATCCGCTACTGGACCGTCTGCACGCGGCTATAGCGGATGAAAGGGCTCAAATCGTGCCTGTGTGCGCGGCAATCGAAGCGGAAATCGCGCGTCTGGACGACGCCGACAAGGGCGAGTTTCTGGAGTCGATGGGTTTGACCGAACCGGGTCTACACCGCGTGATCCGTGCGGGTTACGCGCTGCTCGATCTGCAAACCTTCTTTACCGCGGGGCCCAAGGAGGTACGTGCCTGGACGGTCTGGCGCAATGCCACCGCGCCGCAGGCGGCGGGACGCATTCACACAGATTTTGAGCGCGGGTTCATTCGCGCGGAGGTCGTGGGTTACAACGATTTCGTCGCGACGGGTGGCGAGCATGGCGCAAGGGAAGCGGGCAAATGGCGGCTGGAGGGCAAGGACTACATTTTGCGTGAAGGGGACGTTGTGCATTTTCGCTTCAATGTCTGAACGCGTCATCTGCACTGGTCATCCGCATGCGCGGCTTGCGGGCGCCGTGGGTATTTTGTATCGTGACGATCTTTTTTCGCGGCTATGTAGCTCAGCCGGTTAGAGCACAGCACTCATAATGCTGGGGTCGGTGGTTCGAGTCCACCCATAGCCACCATCCAACCATCCGCCGAAGTCCGCAGAAGTCCATAAGCCAGCGAAATTGCGGGCTTTTTTATTGCCTGAGTGTCCGCGTTAGTCCGCACTGATTCATTGACATCCCCCTATATGCTGGGGTATTTTTTGGGTCATCGAGGATACCAACAGGGACGATACCCCCATATGCCGCTGACTGACACTACTGTTCGCACCGCCAAGCCACGACCCAAGGAATACAAGCTATTCGATGGCGGCGGCCTGTACGTGCTGGTCAAGCCAAACGGCACCAAATGCTGGCGGCTCAAGTACCGCTACGGCGGAAAAGAGCGTGGACTGGCTCTGCGCACGTACCCCACGGTGACGCTCATGGCGGCGCGCGCCAGCCGAGACGAGGCGCGCCGGCAGGTGGCCGCAGGCATCGATCCTGGACAAGCACGCAAGGCTGAAAAAGCCGCGCGCGGCGACACCAACAGCTTCGAAGCGGTGGCGCGCGAGTGGTATACCAAGCAGGCGCCGACGTGGGCTGTGGGACACGCAAGCAAGATCATCCGGCGGCTAGAGCGGGACGTGATTCCGTGGCTGGGCGCGCGGCCGATTGGATGCATTACGGCGCCTGAGCTGCTGGCCGTACTGCGGCGAATCGAGAGCCGGGGGGCGATCGAAACCGCGCACCGTGCGCTGCGCAACAGCGGGCAGGTATTCCGGTACGCCGTTGCCACCGGCCGCTGCGAGCGCGATCCGTCCGCCGATCTGCGGTGGGCGCTGGCGCCGGTAAAAGAAAACCACCTGGCCGCCATCACAGAACCGAAGGCCGTAGGCGCGCTGCTGCGCGCTATCGGTGGGTATGAAGGAGCGTATGTAACCAAGTGCGCGCTACAGCTTGCGCCGCTGGTATTCGTGCGTCCCGGTGAGCTACGCAAGGCCGAATGGGCCGAGTTCGATCTGGACGCCGCCACATGGAGCATTCCGGTGAATCGTATGAAGACAAAGCAGCCGCATCTGGTGCCGCTCGCGCATCAAGCCGTCGCGATCCTGCGCGATCTGCAACTGCTGACCGGCGCGCCCAAGCGCGAGGGCATACCTGATTACGTGTTTCCAGGATTGCGTACTATCACACGACCAATGTCTGAAAACACCGTCAACAGCGCGTTGCGGCGCCTGGGCTATGCCGGCACTGAAATGTGCGGCCACGGCTTCCGTGCGATGGCCCGCACGATCTTGGATGAAGCACTGAACATCCCACCGCATCTGATCGAGCACCAGCTAGCGCATGCGGTAAGAGACCCGCTAGGCCGCGCGTACAACCGCACGTCGCACCTGCCGGAGCGCCGCAAAATGATGCAACAGTGGGCCGATTACCTGGATGGCTTGAGGGCCGGCGCGAAAGTGATCCGGCTGGCGTAGCATAGCGTAGGGTCGCGCCTTACACGACGGGGGACACCCGGGCACCCTACCCGGCTGGCGCGCTCTCCTTAATAGGGGCACACGTATGGGGCGTAATGCCACTGCCTGACGACGTTTCGCGGGTTCGCAGCCGCCTACGGGGTTACGATCGCGACGGATACCTGCCCTTCCTTGAAAAACTCGCTAGCGACGATCGTGAGTGCATTCGCATGTGGAAGGCGCTGGAGCGCCGCAAGGTAGGGGACGATGATCTGTGGGTGACGTCCTTCCTCGGAGCCGTACAGCATGCGGCGAACTATCCTGATTATCATTATTTGTCGCCACGAAAACAAAAAAACCTAACAAAAAAAATTATGAAGGCTGCGGATCGGCTAATCAGTGTGCTGGACGAAAATGGCCTGGATTGCCACGTGATTTACCTCGACGGAAAAAACTTTTCTGGTTTTTATGTGGCAGAAGAGTTTAACGATCCAGATGGCGCTCGGCACTACGCCAAAAAGGAAGTCTTGGCGTCGGTTTTGATCCGACACCTTGTTGAGCGCGCAGAGCAAGAAATTACCAGCACCACCGCGCCAAGAGCCACCGGGAACGTTCGCGCAATAATGTTCGCACGCGCATTAGCCGAGCGACATGAATGGCAATACCACACGCCGCTCCTTGCCGTGATAGCCACCGCCACGAATCGATTATTTGACACATCTTACGAACAGGGCGATATCCATAAACTGATTGAGCC
>JACCYU010000210.1 GCA_013696315.1 Gammaproteobacteria bacterium
AGGCTCATGAACAAGGGCATTAAACTTACGGCCGCGACCTTAGGCATTGTCGCGCTGACTATCTACATTGGCTTTTTCCTGCTGGTTGCCAATGCCTGAACAGTCCGACCCTAAGCAGGCCGATACCGTGGCGCGCGATGGCGCGAACCTGAAGGTGCTGAGCCGCCTTGGCGTGGTGGTAGTCGCCATGTTCGGGTTCGGGTTCGCCATGGTGCCGCTGTACGACGTGTTCTGCGAAGTCACGGGGCTTAACGGCAAGTCGTCGCGGATGACCGTCGCACAGAACGTCGATTCGATGCGGGTGGACAAGGACCGCACGGTCACGGTGGAGTTCGTCACCAACCTGAATCAGAGCATGAACTGGGAGTTCCAGCCGACGCGCTCTACCATGCGCGTGCATCCGGGCAAGCTGTACACGACCCGCTTTTACGCGCGCAACAAGTCTCTCCAAAACATGGTTGGGCAGGCCATACCCAGCATAGCGCCAGCTCCGGCCGCAACTTATTTGCCCAAGACCGAATGTTTCTGCTTCCGGCGCCAGACGTTCAGCGCCGGGCAGGGGCGCAGGATGCCCGTGAGTTTCGTGGTGGATGCGGAGCTTCCCGAAGAAATCAATACGATCACGCTTTCCTACACGTTTTTTGATGTAACCGCACAGGCGACCTTGGAATAACCGCCGCGCTGCGACCATAACGACTTTATTCGAGGCAAGGGCACGATAACGATGGCAACGGCAACGGCGCAAAATCAGTATTACATACCCCACGGCAGTCACTGGCCTATCGTGGCCACAGTAGGCGTCGCCACCGCAATGGTTGGCGCGGCGATTTGGTTGAATGGGGCGGATTACGGCCGTAATGTCCTCATCGCCGGCGTCGTCATCACGGTGTTCATGATGTTCGGCTGGTTCGGAACCGTCATACGGGAAAGCGAATCCGGCTTGTACAACGATCAGGTCGATGGTTCGTTCCGCTGGGGCATGATGTGGTTCATTTTCTCGGAGGTGATGTTTTTCGCGGCCTTTTTCGGCGCGCTGTTTTACGCGCGTCAGTATTCTATGCCCTGGCTGGGCGGCGAAGGACATGGCACACCGACCAACTTCTTTCTGTGGCCGGGTTTCGAGTCGGTGTGGCCGCAGACCGCGAACGGTCCGGCCCATATCGGCGGTGATTACGAGATTATGTCGCCGTGGGGCGTGCCGGCGATCAATACGCTGATTCTGCTCAGTAGCGGTGTGACGGTAACCTGGGCCCACTGGGGATTGAAGGGCGGCAAACGCGCACAGCTGATTCTGGGGCTGCTCGCCACCGTCGTGCTTGGCGTGACGTTCATTTCCTTGCAGGCGTTTGAGTACGGACATGCCTATCATGAGTTGAACCTGACGCTCGAGTCCGGCATTTACGGATCAACGTTCTACATGTTAACGGGTTTTCACGGCATGCACGTCACCATCGGCGCGATCATGCTCACCGTGATCCTGTTCCGCAGTATGTGGGGGCAGTTTACGCCCGACAATCACTTCGCTTTCGAAGCAGTGTCCTGGTACTGGCATTTTGTCGACGTCGTGTGGCTGGGACTTTTCATCTTCGTTTACTGGATATAAAGCCCCAACCATTCAGCCAGCAGCGCCTGCCGCGCGCCGGTGCGCGCGGCAGCGATTCAGTAGTACAGTCCGTGCGGCTGGATCAATCCCACCCAGTGCCCCAGCATCAGTAGCGCAAACGCGGCCAGCGACAGGGCGATTCTCCAGGTGAGCGCCTTGACCGTGCGATCGCTGTGGCCTTTGTCCGAAACGAGAAAGAACAATCCGGAGGACAGGCTGCCGATGATTACGATCAACAGCAGGATGACGATGATTTTAATCAGCATGGCTAATTTCCCGGAATCGCAGATGAAGGGCGAGAGCCGCCGCGCGCCGCATGCGGAGCCGCGGTAAGCGCTACAGTTTCGGGCCCGCAGTTTTGGCCAGAGTCGCGCTTGTACCCATTGCGGCGGCGGTCGTGTTAATGACACTGTTTATCGCGCTCGGCATCTGGCAGCTTAACAGGGCGGAGGAAAAGCAGGCAATTCTCGATAGCTACGCGCGGCGCAGCCAGCAACCGCCAGTGGCGCTTGCATTGCCGTTAGTGAACGCGGAGCACTGGCGCTATCGGCACGTCGAGATCACCGGCCGCTTCGATTCCGATCACCAGTTTCTGCTGGATAACCAGGTGCGAGCCGGGCAGGCGGGGTACCACGTGCTGACGCCGCTGCGCGTAAACGGCGGAAAGGGCCTGCTGGCGGATCGGGGCTGGATACCATCGGGCGCCAATCGTGGACGGCTGCCGGAGATTCCGGTAACGGACGCCAGGATCGCTCTGCGCGGCACGATTTATGTACCGTACGAGCAGGGTTTCAGTCTCGGCGGTATGGATTCGGGCGAGCGTGTCTGGCCGCGGCGCGTCCAGTTCATAGACTTCAAGCAAATGGGCGCGCGCCTTGACCTTGCGCTGGTGGGCGCAAGCTTGCGG
>JACCYU010000211.1 GCA_013696315.1 Gammaproteobacteria bacterium
ACACCCATCACTTGCCGCAAACCGCCCTCAATGCCAAGCCACCCATCCAGGCGATGAAGCAATGGCATGCCAAGCACCCTGCGTTGTTTCATCGTAAGCCTTATAATCGT
This sequence comes from Gammaproteobacteria bacterium, assembly GCA_013696315.1. NCBI lineage: Bacteria > Pseudomonadati > Pseudomonadota > Gammaproteobacteria > Gammaproteobacteria bacterium. The sequence goes on from JACCYU010000211.1 coordinate 111, forward strand.
CCGGGACTTGACATTTACTCAAGCGCGCCGCGCCTTTGCGCTGCAGTGCGCGATACGCCAAGATATTTCTGCCGCAGCAGCTTTTCGGCGTCGGCGGCGCAGACCGGCTTGCTGAACAGGTAGCCCTGCGCCCGCTCGCAGCCAGCCTCCGTCAGAAATACCTGTTGCGCCCGGGTTTCCACGCCTTCGGCAATTACGTTGAGACCCAGGCTGTGGGCCAGCGCGATGGTCGCGCGAGTAATGGCCACGTCATTGGCCTCGTCCGGAATGCCATCCACAAACGAGCGGTCGATCTTGAGACTTCGAAGCGGAAAGCGCTTCAGATAGCTGAGCGACGAGTAGCCGGTGCCGAAGTCATCGATACTGAGCCCGATGCCCATTGATTGGAGTTCGAGCAGCAGCTCGCGCGCCCGCTCGGGATCCTGCATGGCCATGCTCTCGGTGATTTCCAGCTCCAGCGCGTGGGTGCCCAGACCGGCGTCGGTCAGCGCTGCGGCGATCCGCTGAGGCAGTTCGGCCTGGCGGAACTGTCGCGCCGAGAGATTTACCGCCAGACACACATTCTCAATGCCTTTTGTTTGCCAGTCACGCATCTGTGCGCAGCCCGTACGCAATACCCAGTCGCCGATCTGCAGGATCAAGCCGGTCTCCTCCGCCAGCGGAATGAAGCGCGCCGGCGACAACAGGCCCAGTTCGGGGTGCCGCCAGCGGATCAGCGCCTCCACGCCGGTGATGCGGCCGGTGGCGAGTTCTATGCACGGCTGATAGTGCAGTTCGAATTCCTCGCGCTCCAGCGCCAGCTGCATGGCGTTGCCGAGCATCAGCCGTTCGGCCGCGCGCGCGCCCATCTCCTCGGAAAAGAACTGGTATTGGTTACGGCCCTTCTCCTTGGCGTGATACATCGCCATATCGGCGTTGCGCATCAAGGTTTGTACATCGCGCCCATCGTTCGGATAAATGCTGATGCCGACGCTGCACTGCGTATCGAGCACGTGGTCGACGACATTGTAAGACTGCGAGATGGAGGCCACGATCTTCTGTGCGATCAAGGCGACGTCCTGCGAGTGCTTCATCCCGCCTAGCGCCATCAGGAATTCGTCACCGCCCAGGCGCGCCACAAAGTCGCTCTTGCGCATACACTGGCACAGGCGGGCGGCTACCTGCTTCAGTAACTTGTCGCCGACCAGATGGCCGAGCGAATCGTTGATGGTCTTGAAATAATCGAGATCGATAAAAAGCAGCGCCAGGGAGTCACCGTGACGATCGCCTTGCGCGATCATCTGACCAATGCGCTCGGTCAGCAGGGTGCGGTTGGGTAGGCCGGTGAGGCCATCGGACTGGGCCAGATATTGAATGCGCGCCTCGGACTGCTTGCGCTCGGTGACGTCGCGCGAGACCACGATGATCTTCGATACCTCCCCGCATTCATCGCGGGTCGCGCTGCCCTGCGACTCGATGTACCGTACGCCGTGCTCGCCAAGCGCCAGGCGATACTCGCAGCGCTGGCCGATGCCGGTGGCCACCGTTTCGCAAAACACGCGCCGCACCCGCTCCTTGTCGTCCGGATGCACTTCGCCGAACGAGTCGGTGCCCACGATCGCCGCCGGATCGGCGAACAGCGCCTGATACGATCTGCTCGCAAACAGCCGCCGGCCTTGCGCGTCCACCACCATGATCAGATCGTTGACGTGCTCCATGATCAGCCGCAGTTTTTCGTCGCTGTCCTTGAGCGCCATCTCCGCCCGCCGCCTCCTGGCGCGTTCCACCGCCTCGCGCAGCTCGCGCTGGACGGCCGGATACAGCCGCGCGAGATCGTGTTTCAAGAGGTAGTCATGCGCACCGGCCTTCATCAGCGCGACGGCGGCGTCGGCGCCGATATGCCCGGAGATGACGATGAATGGCATATCGAGACCCTGGCGTTGCAGCAGGTGCAACGCGCGTTCGGCGCTGAACCGCGGCATTGAATAGTCCGCTAGTATGAGGTCGGGTGCGGGGTCGAGACCGGCGATGTATGCGGCCTCGGTTTCCACCCTGCGCGGAATGACTTCAAGACCGTTATCGGTCAGCGCATGCAAGATCAGTTCGGCGTCATCGTCCGAATCCTCCGCGTGCAACACGTGCAGTGGCCGCGACATCTCAGCATGCCGTCCGCGGCGGCGGCTCGTTCAGCATCAGCCAATAGAGGCCCAGTTGCCGCGCCGCTTCCACGAAATGATCGAAATCTACGGGTTTGCGCACGTAGCTGTCGGCGCCCAGCCGATAGCTTTCCACCAGATCCGGCTCTTCGCGCGACGACGTCAGGATCACCACGGGCAGGGCGCGGGTGCGGGAGCCTTCGCGCAGCCGCTTGAGCACCTGCAGGCCGTCGATCTTGGGCACCTTGAGGTCCAGCAGGATGAGTGTCGGCAGGCTCGCTTCGCGCTGCGCGGAGGGCCCGGTCGCGAACAGGTAATCAAGCGCCTCGGCGCCATCGCGCGCCACGACAATCTCATTGGCGAGCCCGTGGCGCTCGAACGCGCGCAGGGTTAGCACTTCGTCGTCGGGATTGTCTTCGACCAGCAGGATGATTTTTTCAGACATGGTGTGCATGCGCCTCGTCAGCGGGAGAGAGGGTGAAATAAAATTTCGCCCCCTGATCGACCGCGGCCTGCGCCCATATGTGGCCGCCATGGCGGTGAACGATGCGCTGCACGTTCGCGAGCCCGATGCCGGTGCCATCGAACTCCGCGCGGCTGTGCAGGCGCTGAAAGGCGCCGAAGAGTTTGTCGGCGTAAGCCATATCGAATCCACAGCCGTTGTCGCGCACGTAGAACGCTGTGCCACCGGCGTGTGGCTCAACGCCGATCTCTATGCGCGCGTCAGGCTGCTTGCCGGTAAACCTCCACGCGTTGCCAATCGGGTTTTCCAGCGCGACCCGCGTCAACCGCGCATCCGCCATGTCTTGCAAGCCGGGCGCGATGTGCAGTTCCACCTCGCGCGCCGGCTCAGCCGCCTGGCATTCCGCGAGGGCGTCGCGCGCCAGACTGGCCAGATCGACTGGAGCCAGGCGCATCTCGCTGCGAGCGAGGCGCGAGAGCGCCAACAGGTCATCTATAAGCTGACCCATACGCTGGGCCGCATTGCGCACGCGCTCAAGATCGGCCGTGCCGCGTGCGTCCAGCTTGTCGGCGTAATCAAGCGCCAGACTGCGACTGAAGCCGTCGATCGCGCGCAACGGTGCGTGCAGGTCGTGCGATACCGAGTAGGCGAACGCTTCAAGCTCACGATTGACCAGTTGCAGTTGCGTGGTACGGTCGGTGACGCGCTGTTCAAGAGTCTCGTTAAGTGTTTCGATTTCTTCCTGCCAGCGCTTGCGCTGGGTGACGTCGCGAACGCAGGCGCTGAATTCGTACTTTTCTCCCAGCATGAGCGGGGAGATCGTCAGTTCAATCGGGAATTCGCCACCCTTTTTGTGTAGCGCCGTCAGATCCAGTCGATGGTTTAGGGCCGGGCCTATGCGGGTTTCCAGAAAGTGTTGCAGCCCGCGGCGATGCGCCTCGCGATGCACTTCCGGGATAATCAGCTCGTCCAGGTTGCGGTGCATGGCTTCGTCGTGTTTCCAGCCGAACGTTGCCTCGGCCTGAGGGTTCCAACCGGTAATACTCCCGTCTTCGCTCATCGTCACGATTGCGTCCAACGATGTGTCCACGATCAGCCGCACCCGATGTTCGCTTTCCCGTAACAACCCTTCGGCGCGCTTCTGGTCATCGATGTCGGTGTTGGCGCCGACCCATATGATGATCTGGCCCCCGTCGTTGCGTATCGGCAGGGCGCGGCTCAAGTGCCATCGATATGCGCCGTCAGCGCGTCTGCACCGTTGCTCCAGGAGGAACGGCTGGCCGCTATCGATCGCTGTCTGCCAGCGCTGCATGTTTGTCTCCACATCATCGGGATGGATAAACTGCGTCCAGCCCCAATCGCGGATGATGTCGAAGGGCAGGCCAGTGAACTCCGACCACTGCGGGTTGAAATAATCCACTTCGCCTTGTGCGTTGGCGGTGAAAATCTTCTGCGCCATGGAATCCAGCACCAGCCGCAGGCGCGCTTCGCTCTGACTGACGCCATTGCCCTCCAGTGCTCCCATGTCCAGCCCGATGTAGTCCAGCCACCGCTGATTGCAATAGGTGAGATGGCCGTCAGCGCGTGCGCGCCAGACGCCGTGCGCCGACATTTCGATGAGCTTGCGGTAACGAGCCTCATGTAACCGTCCTGCCTGTTCGGTAGGCAGGGCTTCAGTGATGTCCTGAACAAAAGTCATTGGTTTTATTGCTTGCGTCTTGATCCGTGACCCTGCCAGAGCACATTAATGAATCGCTCCGGCGCGTTTGTTATCGCCCATCCTGGAGCCGTGCGCCCCCATTCGCGCATATCACATCCGCGCGAGATAGCTGATTAGTAGCGCAGGCTGCCGCAAAAACTAAGTGGCCCATGGCACCTGCACGCGCGGGCGGCAGCGATCAGCCGACGTGCGGTTGCGGCCATAGTGAGCAATGCCGCCGGTCGGTAAAATGCGGCGTAAACCTTCTTCGCATCGGCGGCAGGGAACGGCAAATGAACGATCTGCCGAAAGTGCGGCGCAAAGCGGTGCATACGGGCGTTTGTGGACGGTGCTTGGGCCTGCCTGCTAACCTACGCGCCATGTATACCGTGGAGGGTTGGCAGAGCGGTTGAATGCACCGGTCTTGAAAACCGGAAAAGGCGAAAGTCTTTCCAGGGTTCGAATCCCTGACCCTCCGCCAGCTTGATCTGTCTGCCCGGGTCGCTCCCAGCGTTACTCTCCAACGCTTAGCCAGCATGTCTTACAGCACGATCCGCAACAAATTTACCAATATGTTTGCGCGCGTCAGCGACGTGACAAGCATGGTGGAATCGCCGCCGAAGGTGAAGGTCCTGTTCGTCTGCATGGGCAATATCTGTCGCTCGCCGACCGCGCAGGGCGTATTCGACAAGCTGGTGGCGGACGCCGGGCTGGCGCGCGTGATTGTGGCGGATTCGGCGGGCACGCACGCCTACCGTATCGGCAAGTCGCCTGACAAACGCGCCGTGGCGGCGGCTTCGAAGCGTGGGTACGACCTAACCCGGCAGCGCGCGCGCCGCGTCGAGCCGGCCGACTTTTCGCGCTTCGATTACATATTGGCGATGGATGACGAAAATATGCATGAGATACGCGCGCTGGTCGCGCCCGCGGCGGCAGTCAACGTGTGGCTGTTGATGGATTTCGCGCGCCAGCCGGTACACGCGGAGGTGCCGGATCCCTACTACGGCGGCGGGGGCGGCTTCGAGCGGGTACTGGACATGGTCGAGGACGGCGCGGGCGGCTTGCTGGAGCACATACGGCGCCACCACCAGCTATGAATGGCAACTGGCCGGTCCTGTCTTGGTGGATACGCCCGCAACACTTGCGTGTGGTTGTCGACTTTGGCGGCGGGCTTTTTCATATATGACCTAGTGTAGTGTCCCAGTAATACGTAGCACATTTATTGCTTTGTTTTCGGGTATCTTTGTTGCGGGAGATGCCCGATGGTGACCGGACGACCTAAGCCTGCGTTGATGCTGAGTGTGCAAGAGCGCGAGCAGTTGCAATCGATGGCGCGATCGCGTTCGCTGCCGGCCGCGCTGGTGCAGCGTGCCAAGCTGGTGTTGGCGTGCGCTGCTGAGCCCAGCAATCGAGCGGTGGCGCACCTGCTGGGCGTGCATGCGGCCACGGTAGGCAAGTGGCGCAGCCGCTTTATTGAGCGGCGTATCACGGGGCTGCACGATGAGTTGCGTGCGGGCAAGCCGCGTTCGATTGACGATGAGCGGATTGCCGAGTTGATTCGTCGCACGCTGGATACCAAGCCGCGGGCTGGTACGCACTGGAGCGTGCGCGGCATGGCGGCCGAGGCGGGGCTGTCGAAGAGTGCGGTGCAGCGCTTTTTCAAGCTCTTTGGCCTGCAACCGCACCGCACGCGTGGCTTCAAGCTCTCGACCGATGCGTTCTTTGTGGAAAAGCTGCGCGATGTGGTGGGGCTGTACCTGCATCCGCCGGACAAGGCCATCGTGCTGTCGGTGGACGAGAAATCGCAGTGCCAAGCACTGGCGCGCACGCAGCCGATGCTGCCTTTGGGACTGGGCTATGTCGAAGGCATCACGCATGACTATGAGCGCCATGGCACGACCATGCTGTTCGCCGCCCTCAACGTGCTGGATGGCAGAGTACTGGCGCAGTGCAAACCGCGCCACCGGCATCAGGAATTTTTGTCCTTTTTGCGACATATTGAAGCCAACGTCCCGGCTGAGTTGGAGGTGCATTTGGTGCTCGACTACGGCACCCACAAACATCCCAAGGTCAAGGCTTGGCTGGCGCGACGCCCAAGATGGCATCTGCACTTCACCCCGACTTACGCGTCTTGGCTCAACCAAGTTGAGCGCTTCTTTGCGCTCATTACCGGCCAAGCCATCCGGCGCGGCTCGTTCACAAGCGTCAAAGAACTGATCGCCAAGATCGATCACTTCATTACTCACCACAACCAAAATGCGCAACCCTTCGTGTGGACCGCTACCGCCGATTCGATCTTAGCCAAGCTGGCTAGACTATGCCAGCGTATTTCTGGGACAGGACATAGCCTCACGCGCTTGCGAGCACTGCTATAAAATTATCAATCAGGCGTCAACCTTCTTCTCCGGGGACTGCGGCCGTTCCGCGGGCTCCCCCGGGGTTGGTGGCGAGCTTTCTTGCGAGGGGCGATCGGGTTGCGCTGGAGATGTTGCCGGCGGCGCCTTGTGAGTTTCTTCGTCGCGCGCTGAAGTGTGGCCCGAATCAACTTGCGCCGGTGGCGGCCCGGAAGGATTGCCTGGCACGGGACCGGAGCCAGCGTCAGATGTATCGCTCGACTGGTTCGATTTGTCGGCGCTCTGTGTCGATGGTGCGCCATCCTGCGGTTTGCGCCGCCTGCGCGCGCCACCCCGGCTACGACGGCGGCTACCGGACGAAGGTTTCGTTTCCTGCGTGTTTGGCTCGGTCTGCGGCGGTTTGCGCGGTTCGATTTCGTTAGTGTTGCTGTCACTCGTCGCCGGTTTGCTCTTCGCCGGCTCCCGGGATGTCTCCCGACTGTTTTTGCCGCGCGCGCGCGAACTCCCTGTTTGCGAGCGGCCATTGTGCGGACGCGGCGAACGGCGTGACTCGACTTTGGCCGCGGTCTTCGCAGGTGGCGCTGGAGTCTCGGTGCCGACCGCGAACATGTTGCGCCACAGCCGTACGAAAAACCCGTCCTTGATGCTTTCAGGCAGATGCTCGGGCGCGGGCGCCGGCGCGGGATGGGTGGGCACGATCGCCTGCACCGCCGGTGTCTCGAACGCGGCGCGCTGGCGGCCGAGCAGTGGCGCGGGCGGCGCTTCGGGTGTCACGAGTTCGTAGCTGCTCTTGCCCTTGAATTCTTCGTCGTCCGCCCGATAGCGTGAAACCTGAAAATGCGGGGTTTCCATATTGGGGTTCGGCACCACGATCAACTGCACCTGATGGCGGTTTTCGATATCCGCGATCATGGCGCGCTTTTCGTTGAGCAGAAAACTGGTGATCTCCACCGGCACCTGCGCGACCACTCTGCCGGTCTTGTCCTTCATCGCTTCTTCTTCCATCAGGCGCAACACCGATAGGGCGAGCGACTCGACGCCGCGGATGTTGCCATGCCCCGAGCAGCGCGGACACACGATCTGGCTGGATTCGCCCAGGGATGGCCGCAGCCGCTGGCGCGACATTTCCAGCAGCCCGAAGCGCGAAATGCGGCCAACCTGCACGCGCGCCCGGTCCAGGCGCAGGGCATCGCGCAGGCGGGTTTCGACTTCGCGCTGATTCTTGCCGGACGCCATATCGATAAAGTCGATCACGATCAGGCCGCCCACGTCGCGCAACCGCAACTGGCGCGAGATCTCGTCAGCCGCTTCCAGATTTGTGTTAAGCGCAGTCTCTTCGATATCGCCGCCCTTGGTGGCGCGTGCGGAGTTGATGTCAACCGACTCCAGCGCCTCGGTGTGATCGATCGCGATCACACCGCCGGAGGGCAGATACACGATGCGCTCGAACGCCGATTCGATCTGGCTTTCGACCTGGTAGCGGTTGAACAGCGGCACGCGATCCTCGTAAAGCTTGAGCTTCTTGAGGTTGTGCGGCATGACGTGCTTCATGAACTCGGACGCCTGAGCGAACACGCTCGCATCGTCGACCATGATCTCGCCGATGTCGTTACGCAGGTGATCGCGCAGCGCGCGCAGGATGACGTTGCTTTCCTGATGCACGAGAAACGGCGCGGATTTCTCAGCACTGGCGCGCTGGATCGCCTCCCAGAGGGTCGTCAGGTAATCGAGATCCCACTGCAGCTCTTCTTGAGACCTGCCGACGCCGGCGGTGCGCACGATCACGCCCATGCCTGGCGGGATCTCGATCTGGCTCAGGGCTTCGCGGATCTCGTCGCGTTCTTCGCCCTCGATGCGCCGCGAGACGCCACCGGCGCGCGGATTGTTGGGCATCAGCACCAGGTAACGACCGGCGAGGCTGATAAAGGTGGTCAGCGCCGCGCCCTTGTTGCCGCGTTCCTCTCGCTCGACCTGCACGACCAGTTCCTGGCCTTCTTTCAGCAGGTCCCTGATAGAGCGCTTGTCGCCGTTGTCCAGGTCGGTGGACTCGAACGCGCTACGCACGATTTCCTTTAGCGGCAGAAAGCCGTGACGTTCCGCGCCATAATTGACGAACGCGGCCTCCAGGCTGGGCTCTACCCGTGTGACGGTACCCTTATAAATATTGGACTTGCGTTGCTCCCGTGAGGGCAGCTCAATATCCAGATCGTATAATTTCTGCCCATCCACCATCGCCACGCGCAGTTCTTCCTGCTGCGTTGCGTTGATCAAAATTCGTTTCATCGGATTGTTCTCGAACAATGCGTCCTGTCCGTGCCGCTGGCGCAGATGCAGGTTCGCAGGCCATACCATGCTGCGCGAGTACGGCGCTCACGAACCAGAAAAGCTTAACCAGCCACGTTTGCCGGACAGGTCCCGGACAGAAGGGAATCGCGTTTTTCAAATCACCGCTCAAATGTTTAAGTTACGTGTCTGTACCACGTCCGTGAGCGATACCCAAATGTGTTGCTGAATAACCCGCATCTGACGCCGCGCATAAAGTATTGCGTGTTTGCTGGCGATCATTCGGCAGGTTACTGGAGCAACACCCCAATTTCGGAGCCGGAACGGCCCGCATGAAAATCTGATCGATGCGCGGCGGCGGGACTAATTGAGTTAAATTATAGGACTGCCCAGTCTTATCCGCGCGAGTTCAATATAGCAGCGATGAGTAATCCCATCAAATACATGCCTTGTGCGCGGTGGCGCGGGGCATGAGCAGTCCCACCGACCCGCAGCGGGCGGCAGTCAGGCAGGTCGTCGTCGAGAACGACCAGGCCGGACAGCGCATCGATAACTTCCTGCTGCGCTGTCTCAAGGGTGTGCCGCGCAGCTACGTTTACCGCATCCTGCGTAGCGGCGAAGTGCGAGTCAACAAGGGCCGGATCAAACCGACGTATCGGCTGGCCGCGGATGACCGCATTCGCATACCGCCGGTGCGCAGCGGTAACCGTACACCGGTGGCGGCGCCGGCCGCGCTTTGCGAGCGTCTGGAAACAGCGATTCTACTCGAAGACGAGGATCTGATAGCACTAGACAAGCCGTCCGGGCTGGCCGTGCATGGCGGCGGCGGCGTGGATTACGGGGTGATCGAGATCCTGCGGCAGGCGCGACCGCACGCACCGCAGCTGGAACTTGTGCACCGCCTGGATCGTGGCACCAGCGGCTGCCTGCTGCTCGCCAAGTCACGATCGATGCTGAACGCGCTGCATCGCCTGCTGCATGATGGCGGCATCGACAAACATTATCTTGCGCTGGTACAGGGTCGCTGGGCAGGCGGCGCACGCAGGGTTACCGCCGCGCTGGAGCGGTTGCCCGAGCACAGCCGGGTGACGACCGACGCGCACGGAAAGCACGCGGTGAGCCTGTTTATGCCCGTGGCTCGATTCGGCAACAGCTCGCTGATGGACGTGTCCGCACTGAGCGGACGCACGCATCAGATTCGTGTGCATGCCGCGCATCTCGGTCAGCCGATCGCGGGCGACGACCGCTACGGTGACCACGGGTTCAACCGAGAAATGCGGGCCCGCGGTCTGCGGCGGCTGTTTTTGCACGCGTCGCGCCTGGACTTCCGGATTCCCAACTCAGGAAAACGCTACAGTATCGAGGCGCCGCTGGAGCCGCGCCTGCAACAGGTTGTGGAGAATCTAGCAGGATGTTGAAAAAGGGTTGTCCTGCCCTTTTTCGCGACGGGTCCGGCGCATGTCCGGACCCGTCTACGCGAATCAAACACTTGCGTGTTTTAGTTCGCGGGCAGGGCATCCATGCCCCGCACTAGCAGGCTGTTTTTCAACAGCCTGCTAGAAGCGCATGGCGCGCGTTGCGGTGAGCTGTGAAATCGCGTCGTTGTATACTCCAGGCCAATGTTAGACTGACGGCGCTTTCGTGCTCACGCAGGTAAATCGCATGGCAAACGAACCAACCGAATCAACCTCAGCAAAGACACAGGGAGATGCCCTCGGCTGGGAGCGGGAGACGCTGGCACAGCTGGCGGCCGCGGGGCTGACGGAGCAACGCCGTACACGGCGCTGGGGAATTTTTTTCAAGCTGCTGGGTTTCGCGTACCTTTTCTTTCTGCTCTTTGTGCTGGGCGCGTTGAAGACGGGGCCGGACTATGCCGTGACAGGCGGCAAACATACGGCGCTGATCGAGCTGGAGGGCGTCATCGCCGCGGACCAGGCTGCCAGTGCCGAGAATGTGATCGCCGGGTTGCGTGCGGCCTTCGACGACAAACAGACTTCCGGCATTATCCTGCGCATCAACAGTCCCGGCGGCAGCCCGGTGCAGGCGGGTTACATCAACGACGAAATCTATCGCCTGCGCGAGCTCCATCCGGACATCCCGCTGCATGCGGTGGTCTCGGACGTGTGCGCCTCCGGCGGCATGTACGTGGCGGTGGCGGCGGACAGGATTTTCGCGAACGAGGCCAGTCTGGTCGGTTCCATTGGCGTGCGCATCGACAGTTTCGGTTTTGTCGAGGCGCTGGACACGCTGGGCGTGGAACGGCGGCTCTACACCGCCGGCGAACACAAGGGCATGCTGGATCCTTTTCTGCCACAGGACCCGGCCGAGCGCGCGCACATCGAGGCGATGCTGGAGGAAATTCACCAGCAGTTTATCGACGTGGTCAGGGAGGGCCGTGGCGACCGGCTCAAGGACGGCCCTGGCCTGTTCTCGGGCCTGGTCTGGTCGGGCAAGCGCGCGATGAGGCTGGGTCTGGTGGACGAAATGGGCAGCGCCGGTTACGTGGCGCGCGAGGTCATCGGCGTCGACAACGTCGTCGATTTCACGCATAGACAAGATTATCTGGAGTGGTTCGCCGATCGTCTGGGCACGACCTTAGCGCGCGAAATCGAGGCGCGCCTGCTGTTGCCCGATTTGCGCTAGTGTGGGAGTTATACCTCCCGATCGTAACCGCTAACCTGCGGCACGCTCGGACTGAACCGTTATTTGGTCTGCGCCCGGCTGCTTGTACGGCGTGGCGACATGACCGTACACGTGGCGATTGTTATAGTCCATGATGCGGGGGAACAGCAGCATGGGCACCCGCCACTGTTTGTGACTGAACAACCAGCGGTTGTCGTAGAACACGCCACTCATTTTCTCCTCGCTGTTGCGCATGCGGTTGATTAGCACCCCGTGATGCTCGGCCTTGTTGAACGATAAGACTTCTGCCGTGAACTCATCGCCCAGAAACGCGGAGATTTTTGTGAGCGACTGGGAGGGAAACAGGCAAAGCTCCTCGTAGCTCAGCTGCGCCGAGGGCACGCCGAGCCGCTTGATCACGGCCTGATTCTCACGGTTCTCCCTATACCAGCGCCGGAACAGCCGTGAGGACATGTTGCGCGTAAACCGCTGATAGCGCGGCAGCTTTCTGAACTGCTGATTCTGGTGTTCGCGCAGTGACACGGTCCACGCGCGCACGTCCTTGATGACGTAAAATGTCTTGACCTGCACATGCGGGAGTGTAGTCAGCGCTGCCAGCGCCGGCATCGCTTTGGAGGAATCGACAGGGGCCTTGTCGTCGCCGAAACGAGCCTTGAATCCATCCAGAAAAATCTGATAGCGCCCGGCTGCGGTGGCTTCGTCCGAACCCCGCAGGCGACTGACGACTTCGCCCCAGAACGTGCAGTCGTTGGCGGTCTTGCCGCACGAGCATTGCACGCCCTCCGGGTTGGCAAAGCGCTCCGAGCCTGGCCTGATCAGGCCGTAAACCTCGCCCACGCTCACGTATCTGGGGTGTGCGCCGATCATGAGGCTCAACAGGCTGGTGCCGCTGCGCGGGATGCCCGAGATAAATACGATATTCTGTTTCATGCGAGGCTCGTGGGGTGATTGCTGTAGTTATTAATTTGCAAGCGACATATTAGTTCATGCGCAAATCACGTGCCTAGTTAATTCATCAGCGCACCACGCGTCCGGCTCAAGCCCGATCGCGATCGAGCGCGTCGCTCAACGGGCTTAGCCCGGCCCGCGTCAGCATGCTCACCAGTTGAATCAGGGGCAGTCCGATTAGAGCGGTCGGGTCCGGCCCCTCGATTTTCTCCACCAGCGCGATCCCCAGACGGTCGGACATGAAGCTGCCGGCGCATTGATAAGGTGTCTCGCGGCGTACATAAGTCGTGATCTGAGCGCGTGAAAGGGTTCGAAAGGTGACTTTGCTTATTACCTCGTCAATCTGAGTCTCGCCGCTCGCGGTGTCAAGCAGGCACAGACCGGTGTGAAAGGTCACGCAGCGTCCTGCGCTGCCCGCGAGCTGCTCGACAGCGGCGTCGAAGCCGCCCGGCTTGCCGAGAATTTCCCCGTCCCGCATGGCGCACTGATCGCTGCCGATGACCAGCGCGCCGGCACGCTGCGCGCCTACCGCTCGCGCCTTCAGCAGCGCCAGTCGCGTCACCATATCGGTGGCGATCTCGCCCGGGCGCGGTGTTTCATCCACGTGCGGCGCAACCACTTCGAAATCCAGGCCGAGACGCTTCAGCAGCGCCTTACGGTGGGGCGAACTGGAAGCGAGAACAAAATGACTCGTTGACAAGAGATACCTCAGCCGGGACAGACCCGCCAAGCGTGATCGCTGACGGTTCGCAGGAACGGTGTTGGCGCTACGACGCTAGCGAGCCCGACAGACAGATCGCCCCGCAAGCACAAGGCGAATACTACAGTGCATTGCTTTGACGCGCGGCTGGCGAGCCTATAGACTCCGCGGGCTTATGTCCAGGGAGTTGCCATTGCGGATCGATCCTCGCCGCCTGGCGGAGCAACACGTGCGCCTGCGGGGTTCTTTGCTGCTCGCGCGGATGAAGCGACTGGGCAGATTGTTGATGACATCGGACACGCTGATCACATCCAGCGGGGCCGTTTATGTGTCGCTGTACTTCGGTCGCAACGCGAGTGGCCTGCAAGTGATAGCAGGCGCGATCAGTGCGCGGCTGGAGATGGAATGTCAGCGCTGTCTGCGGCCGTATACGCAAGCGGTTGATCGCAGGTTCGAGCTGGTGCTGGCGCAGGGTGAGGCCGAGGCCCAGCGGCTGCTGGCGGATTACGACGTTCTGGAAGTCGCTGATACCGACATCTTTACACAGGATGTTATTGAAGATGAATTGTTGCTGTCGATACCGCTGATTCCAGCGCACGCGGACGCGGCGCTTTGCGAGCGGGTTAACCCGGGCGGTCAGACAGCGGACACAAGCGTAGTCAACGCGGCGGAGGACACGCCGCCGGCACGTAATCCGTTCAGCGTGCTTGAAGGTCTGAAGACGAGCTAGCCGGTTCCCGACGATTTCGGCTAGCCCTGGCGCAATTATTACTGGAGAATACCGATGGCCGTACCACAAAGACGCCGCTCCCGCTCGCGCCGGGACAAGCGCCGCGCGCACGATTCGCTGACCGGGCCGACCCTGGCAACCGATTCCACCTCCGGTGAAACACGTCTGCGTCACCACATCGGGCCTGACGGCTATTACCGTGGCCGCCAGATCATCAAGCCCGACGACGATACCGAAGAAGAAACCTGAGACGCACACACGCGCGCGATCCGTTCGGTATTTTGTCGTTGGAACGGGTTTGCAGCCGTGTCATCTGACATCTAGCTGTCCGTCTTGTCGGCGATGAAGGAGTTCGTCACCATCTCCCTGGACGCCATGGGCGGTGATCACGGGATTCCGGTGGTTGTGCCCGCGGCGATCAACATGCTGCACCGCTTTGACGACCTGCAGGTCATCCTGGTCGGCGACGAGCAGCAGATCGCGCGGCAACTGGAAAAAGCGGGCGGGCGCGATCAGCCGCGGGTGCAAATCACGCACGCCACGCAGACGATCCCGATGGATGAGCCGCCGGCGCAGGCGCTGCGGTTCAAGAAAGATTCCTCGATGCGGGTCGTGATCAACCTGGTGCAATCGGGCGCGTCCCAGGCCTGCGTGAGCGCCGGCAATACCGGCGCGCTGATGGCCACCGCGCGTTTCGTGCTCAAGACGCTTGCCGGCATCGACCGGCCGGCCATTATCACCGGCATGCCGTCGATCAAGGGTCATACGCACGTGCTGGACCTGGGCGCCAATGTCGACTGCAAGGCCGAACATCTGTTTCAGTTCGCGGTAATGGGGTCGGTGCTGGCGAGTGCTGTGGATGAGCTCGACAGCCCCAGGGTGGGCCTGCTCAATGTCGGGCAGGAAGCCATCAAAGGCAATGATCAGGTCAAGGAGGCGAACCGCCTGCTGGAACGTAGTCTGCTAAACTACGTGGGCTATGTAGAGGGGGACGCCATTTACTGCGGCGATGTTGACGTGGTGGTGTGCGACGGCTTTGTCGGCAACACCGCGTTGAAAGCCAGCGAAGGGGTAGCCCAGATGATCGCACAACTGGTGCGGGAAGAATTCAGGCGCACGGCACTGTCGCGGTTGCGGGGGCTGGTCGCCATGCCGGTGCTGAAAGCGTTTCGCGGCCGCATCGATCCACGGCGTTACAATGGCGCAAGTCTGGTGGGCTTGCAGGGCATCGTGATCAAGAGTCACGGCGGCGCTGACATTCTTGCTTTCGAGCACGCCATCCGGATCGCCCGCGTGGAGGCTCGCAAGGCGGTACCCCAGCGCATCGACAAGCAGCTGGCAAGATTGCTGAACGACCAGCGAGCCGGATAAAACCGGAGCAGAACAACCCGGAGCGGAATAATTATTTCAGCCAAGCATGCGCGCATTACCGGAACCGGCGGCTACCTGCCGCGCAAGGTGCTGACCAATCACGACCTCGAAAAGCTGGTCGATACTTCGGACCAGTGGATTACTGAACGCACCGGCATCAGGAAACGCCACATCGCGGCGGAGGGTGAATCGACTGGCGACATGGCCGAAGCCGCCGCGCGGCGCGCGTTGGAAATGGCGGAACGACGCCCGCAAGACGTGGATCTTATCGTGCTCGCCACCACCACGCCAGACAAGATCTTTCCCGGCACCGCGTGCCTGCTGCAGAAACGCCTGGGCATTCACGGCTGCGCGGCCTTCGACGTACAGGCTGTATGCACGGGTTTCGTTTACGCGCTGGGTATCGCCGATCGTTTTATCCGCACGGGCGGCGCGCGCTGCGCGCTGGTCCTGGGCGCCGAATCGCTGTCGCGTCTGCTGGACTGGACGGATCGCACCACCTGCGTGCTGTTCGGCGACGGTGCCGGCTCGGTGGTGCTGGAAGCAAGCGAGGAGCCGGGAATTCTGTCCACGCATCTGCATGCGGACGGCAGTTTCGAGCATCTTTTGCACGTGCCCGGCGGCATAGGCCAGGGTCAGGAGTCGCTGCTCGATGGCGGCGCTTTTGTGACGATGAAAGGCAATGAGGTGTTCAGGATGGCGGTGCGCACCCTGCATCGCATCGTCGATGAGACCCTAGCCGCCAATTTTACCGACAAGGAAGACATCGACTGGCTGATCCCGCACCAGGCGAATTACCGCATCATCGAGGCTACCGCGCACAAGCTGAAAATGTCCATGGACCATGTGGTGGTGACCATCCAGGATCACGGCAACACCTCCGCGGCGTCCATCCCGCTGGCGCTGGACGTGGCGGTGCGCGACGGCCGCATCCAGCGCGGCGAGATTTTGATCATGGAGGCTTTCGGCGGCGGCTTTACCTGGGGTTCCGCGCTGGTCAGGTTCTAGGCGCCGCTGGCCAGGACTCGTTTCCGCGGGGATTCATGTCTCGTTTCCGCCAAGTATAATATTTGTCCGTTTTGCCTCTCTCGCGTGCACATATGGCGACCGAAATCAAACGCAAGTTTCTGCTATGTTCCGACGCCTGGCGCGCGGATGTGATCCGCCGCGAGCGCTATGTGCAAGGCTATCTCGCCAACACGGCCTTAAGTTCGATTCGGGTGCGGGTGTGCGACACCCGCGCGTGGCTCAATATCAAGCAGGCGGTGCCGGGCAGGCAGCGCGGAGAATACGAATACCCCATCGCGATCGCCGACGCGCGCGAAATGCTGGAGAATCTGTGCGAAGGTCATCGCATCGAGAAGACCCGTCATTCCGTGTATGGTGGCGATGATCTGTGGGAAATCGACGAATTCGAGGGCGTCAATCAGGGCCTGATTGTGGCCGAGATCGAGCTGCAATAGGCGCGGCAAACATTCGATCGTCCCCGCTGGCTCGATCGCGAGATCACCGACGATCTGCGCTATTACAACAACCGGCTCGCCTCTCACCCCTACGCCGAGTGGGGCTGAGCGCGCCCACGCGAGGTCCGCCGCCGCAAGGCCGATTCCCTACGCGCGCCGCGCCGGATTACAATGGGACGATGACCGCGCACACCGAACCCGCGTTCGATATCGATCGCTTTTTAAGTAATCTCACCCACCGTCCAGGCGTGTATCGCATGCTGGATCCACGCGGCAAGTATTTGTACGTTGGCAAGGCCAAGGATCTAAAGAAAAGGGTGTCCAGCTACTTTCAGCGGCGCGGACATGGGCCACGTATCGACACCGTGGTCGCCCAGACCCAGCAGGTGGAGGTTACGGTTACCAGCACCGAGGCCGAGGCGCTGCTGCTGGAAAATAACCTGATCAAGGAGCATCGTCCCCGTTACAACGTGGTGCTGCGCGACGACAAAAGCTATCCGTATATTTACGTTTCTACCGAGCAGGACTATCCCAGATTGTCGTTTCATCGCGGCGCGCGGCGCGGCAAGGGCCGTTATTTCGGGCCTTATCCTAATGCTGGCGCGGTGCGCGAGACCCTGAATCTGCTGCAGAAGCTCTTCAAGGTGCGCCAGTGCGAAGACAGTTTCTGCCGCAACCGCACGCGGCCGTGTCTGCAATATCAGATCGACCGCTGCACCGCGCCCTGCGTCGGCTTCGTCGACGGCGATGAGTACCGGATCAACGCGCAGCATGCGATCAAGTTTCTGGAAGGCAAGACCGGCGAGGTGATCGAGGCTCTGATCGAGCGCATGGAAGCGGCTTCCGCGCGCCTTGAGTTCGAGCGCGCGGCCGCTTACCGCAACCGGATCGAGAGCCTGCGCCGCATCACCGAACAGCAATACGTCAGTGGCGAGGGCGGCGATCTGGACATCATCTCCGTTACGCTGGGACAGGGACTGGCAGGTGTGCAGGTGTTCAACATCCGCGCCGGTCACAATCTCGGCAACAAGAGCTTTTTCCCTCGCGCGCC
Source organism: Gammaproteobacteria bacterium (assembly GCA_013696315.1). NCBI lineage: Bacteria > Pseudomonadati > Pseudomonadota > Gammaproteobacteria > Gammaproteobacteria bacterium. The sequence continues at coordinate 17,951 of JACCYU010000211.1, forward strand.
TGAGGATATGCATGAGGCGGAACTGCTGACTGCGTTTATGGGGCAGTATTATCTGACTCACGACGTGCCGGCCGAGATCATCGTCAGCCACCAGCCCGCCGATTTCGAGTCGCTGATCGGGATGCTGACGACCCGGCGCGGCATGAGCGTGCGGATTACGTCCACCGTACGCGGCCCGCGCGCGCGCTGGCTGGACATCGCGAACCGCAATGTCGTGCATGCGCTGGGCGAACGCCTGGCTTCCAGGGCAGACATGCAGCGTCGCGTTGACGCACTGCAGGAAGAGCTGGACCTCGCGGCGGCGCCGGGCCGCATGGAATGTTTCGACATCAGCCACACGATGGGCGAGGCGACGGTGGCGTCGTGCGTGGTGTTCGATGCGCAGGGCCCGGTCAAATCCGATTATCGTCGGTTCAATATATCAGGCATAGAACCCGGCGATGACTACGCCGCCATGCGCCAGGCCCTCACGCGACGCTACACGCGGCTGAAGGCGGGCGAGGGCAAGCTGCCGGACATTCTGTTTATTGACGGTGGCAAGGGCCAGGTCCGGCAGGCGGTGGAAGTGCTGGAAGAACTGCAGGTGGCGGGTGTGACTATCATCGGCGTGGCGAAAGGCGAGGGTCGCCGGCCAGGACTCGAAAGTCTGATTGCTAGCGACCGGCGTACGCCCGTGGTGCTGTCGGCGAACTCGCCCGCGCTACACCTGGTCCAGCAGATACGCGACGAGGCGCATCGATTCGCGATCACCGGCCATCGTCAGCGCCGCGCCAAAAGCCGCACGCAGTCACCACTAGAGCAGATTCACGGGCTGGGACCAAAAAGACGGCAGAATCTGCTGAAATATTTTGGCGGCATGCGTGGCATAAGCCGGGCCGGGATCGAGGACCTCGCCAAGGTGCCAGGCATCAGCGCGGGTACGGCACGAGAGATATACGATGCCCTCCATGCGTATTGATGGAGAGTTGTCCGGCAAAGCGCCACTAGCCGCCACGGTGGCAAAGCGGCACCGCGTTATCATCAATATTCCGATTGTCCTTACGTTACTGCGAATCGCCCTGATACCGCTGTTTGTGCTGGTGTTTTATTTACCCTATGGATGGGCTTATCCGGCGAGTGCAGCGATATTCACGCTGGCTGGCATTACCGACTGGCTGGACGGATATCTTGCGCGCCGTTGGCGCCAGATCTCAGCGTTCGGGGCGTTTCTAGATCCGGTGGCGGACAAGCTCATGGTGGTCGCGGCACTTGTGATGCTGGTCAGCAGGCACGGCACCGTGTGGCTGGCGGTCCCGGCGATCATCATCACCGGACGCGAGATTGCCGTCTCCGCGTTGCGCGAATACATGGCGGAACTGGGTCAGAGCGGCATCGTGGCAGTATCGTTTACCGGAAAAATCAAGACTACATGCCAGATCATCGCGCTGCTGTTGCTGCTGTATCACTACCCGCTGTTCGGCCTGCCCACGCACGCCATCGGCGTAGCACTCATGTATATCGCCGCCGGACTCACCTTGTGGTCGATGGTTTTTTACCTGCGCGCCGCATGGCGTACGCTGGATGGCGGATGACGATTGCTTGACAGCGACTCGCCGATACCTAAAATGCGTGACTCATGCGGGGTGAGCCGGATGAAGAATTCGGTCCAGTGAATCGAATTCCCGGCGAACGACCGGTCAGGGATGACCGGGCCGGTGTCAGACAACGCGATTATGTTGCGCCATGGATGGCCTTCAATCAGTCAGACAAGAGCGGGAATAGCGCAGTTGAATGAGCCGGATCAAGGCAAATGTCCGGTGCACATTTGCCCTGGCGAACGACCGGGCAGGGATGCCCGGGCCGGTGTAAATCGGAGTGATGAAGCTTCGCCATGGATGGCAGCAATGAGTCGGATTAATGCGGGAATAGCTCAGTGGTAGAGCACAACCTTGCCAAGGTTGGGGTCGCGAGTTCGAATCTCGTTTCCCGCTCCAGTTTGATGAGGGCCCCGGTTCAGCCGGGGTTTTGTGTTTGCGGTCCGGGGTGTCTGCACTTCTCCACGATGCTATGATTTCGCCTCCCGCGGCTGGGTGGCAGAGTGGTCATGCAGCGGCCTGCAAAGCCGCGTACGTCGGTTCGATTCCGGTCCCAGCCTCCATACTCACTCAGCGCCGCCCCGGTTGGTGAACCTGGCAATTGCATGGCCCAGGAGCGACGCGAATATAAGTTGCGCCGCGGCTGTGACGGAATAGGTAGACGTACCAGACTTAAAATCTGGAGGCCGCAAGGCCGTGCCGGTTCGAGTCCGGCCAGCCGCACCATCATCGCGTGACCCATGATCGACGCTCAGGCGGCAACAAGCTTGCAAGAGTTTGCGCGGATGCAGGCTGCGGGGCGCGCCGCGCAATGGCCTATCCGCGCGGCCGACGGATAAGGCGTTTGGCGGAGTAGCGCCGGGTACGCTCGTGCAGCGGGTCATTTGCTTCATCAACGATGTATTCGATGATCTCATCGGTAAAGGCCGCGCCGGTATTCGCGTCGTTGAGCACCTGCGACAGTTTGACGTTGTTCTGGATAAGCTTAATCGCTTCCTGGTGAGTCGATGCCGAAACCTGCACCGGCACCCGCACCACGGCCATGATATGTACGGTGTATTTCTGACTCATGCGTTTCACTGAAATGTTCACTCGCAAGGCAATGTTAGTGCAATATGCACGCCGTGTCTTACGCGATTCGATATGTCCGCACCAATTTGCGCCTTTACCGGACCCTGTAGGCAAAGCGAATTAGATTTCGTGGTCTGCATTTTAACCTGCCAGCGAAGCACATGTTCATTATCGAATGCGGCGATCGTCCGCGCCGGCGCCTCGCGATGTGGAGGTCATGCCGGACGCGCGGCATAGGCGGTTCTTTTCGAGGTTAAAAAAACTGAAATTTTTCCAGGATACCCTTGACGCTTTTGGCTGAGAGCGTTATGCTGCACCGCACAAGTTCCGAGAGGCGCTCCCAAGCGGTTCTCATCTCACCATCACTACCTGGAGGTAATTAAGCATGGCCGACAATACCGTACAATTCGTAAATCAGGCTCAGGACGTAAATCGCTCCATCAGCGAGGCGATCCAGGGATTGACTGGTACGCAGTTCAACATCATGCAGCGTCTCGGTGACGTACAGCGCAGCATGTTCAGCCAGGCCGTAGAAGCTGCCAACGAGCAGATGCAGGTTCTGGCCCGAGTTCGTGATCCTCGGGAATTCGCCACGGCGCAGGCCGATCTGGTCAAGAGTTACGGCCAGAAGTACGTCGAGAGCGTCAACGAAGCGGTCGACATCGTCGCCGATGCCTGGCAGGACTATGGCGACAAAGTGGAAAAAACTGTCAACTCCGTGAGCGACAAGGCTCAGAAGGCAGCGCCGTCCAAGAAGTCGTAAGCGGATGAATGTGCAGGGAATGAGTGACTCAGGGAGAAACAACGCAGGGAAAATGGATTAATCGCACTCTAAGGAGCCACTCAATGGTTATTCGAAAGCCCCGCCGGACAGCGTGGCTTTCTCGTGTTTGACCGGCGCGTTTTGGTGGCGAGCGTTTAGCGCGGGCGCTAACATACAGGCGAATGTCGATGGCCCGTTACATGCGTCGGTGCCAGCGTGAAACCGTTCGATTACCGAGGTCTCATCATGGCGCGACCCGTCTGGAAAGGGCATATCTCGTTCGGCCTGATCAATATCCCGGTGACGCTTTACTTCGCCGAACGGCGCTCCGACCTGCACTTCCGCATGCTGGACAGCCGCAACATGGCGAAGATGCGTTATGAGCGGGTCAACGAGGACTCAGGCGAAGAGGTGCCGTGGGATCAGATCGTCAAGGGCTTCGAGTACGGCGATGGCAACTACGTGTTGCTCGATGACGATGATTTCAAAAAGGCTGCGGTCGAAGCCACGCAGTCGGACGACCTGGAGGGCTTCGTCGAAGCCAAGGCGATCGACTACGTTTACTTCGATAAGCCCTATTATCTGGTGCCCGGCAAAAATGCCGAAAAGGGTTACGCGCTGCTGCGCGAAACCCTGCGTCGCACGGGCAAGGTCGGCGTCGCCAGAGTCGTCATTCGTACACGGGAATATCTCGCTGCGCTGTTGCCGGAAGGCGATGCGCTGGTGCTCAATATGCTGCGCTATCATCAGGAGCTGCGCCAGCCCGACGAGTACGAACTGCCCGGGAAGTTTCCAACAAGGAGATCGAAATGGCGGAACAACTGGTCGAATCCATGACCGTGGACTGGCATCCGCCGCAATATCACGAAGAATACCGCGATGCGCTGATGAAATGGATAGATAAGAAGGCGCGCGCCGGCGACAAGGGCGTTGCGCCTCCGGCGGAATCTGAACAATCAGACGCGAGTGAGGACGCGCAGATCATCGACATGATGGCGCTGTTCAAAAAAAGCGTGAAGAAAGATGGCGGTACCAGGCGCACCAGTGGCGCCAAGTCCCAGGCAAAGAATCCCCCCACAAAAAAGCCCCATACAAAAAAGCCCCACCCAAATAAATCAGCGGCCAGCGCTAAATCCAAGACTCAGGTTAAAACAACAAGCCGGCGTCCGGCATCCGCCGCCGGCCGCAAGCGCAGCGCTGGCTGAGCGCGGGTCACGCGGGCCGGTTTCGTGAGCCTCAAGGACTATCAGCGCAAGCGCGACTTCCGCAAGACTACCGAACCGGAAGGCGGCAAGCGATCACGGCGCAAGGGCAATCTGTATATTATTCAGAAACACGACGCGCGACGTCCGCATTACGATTTTCGACTCGAACTAGATGGCGCGCTAAAAAGCTGGGCGGTGCCCAAAGGCCCGAGTCTTGACCCGGGCGAAAAACGTCTTGCCGTGCAGGTCGAGGATCATCCGCTTGCTTACGGTGAGTTCGAGGGCATAATCCCCAAAGGTCAATACGGCGGCGGTACCGTGATGTTGTGGGATCGCGGTCGCTGGGAAGGCGTCGGTGACATTGAGGCGAGCTTTCGGTACGGCAAACTCAAGTTCGAACTGTCCGGCGAAAAGCTGCGCGGCCGCTGGACACTCGTGCGCATGGGCGGCAAGGCCACTTCGCAAGGCAAGAACTGGCTGCTGATCAAAGAAAAAGATGACATCGCTGGCGCGTGCAGTGCACCCGATGTGCTGAAGGAACAGCCGCAGAGTGTGAAATCTGGACGCTCGATGGATGAAATTGCGGCTGCCGAAGATCGGGTATGGAAAAACGGCCAGTCGGCAAAACCCCGCAAGAAAAAAACAGGCGGTGACCGAACGCCAAGAACATCCGGATCGAAAAAAGGGAATACGCGCACTTCACCGCACGCCGATACGCGGGCCGCCGAGCTTGCGAACGCGCGCAAGCGCGACATGCCGCGCGATGTCAAACCGCAACTGGCGATCCTGGTCAAAGAGGCGCCAAAAGGCGATGGCTGGCTGCACGAGATCAAGTTCGATGGCTATCGGCTGCTGTGCGCAATCAGCAACCGCAAGGCGCGCCTGATCACCCGCAACGGCCATGACTGGACGCGCAAGTTTCCGCGCATCGCCGCGGCCGCGGCCGACCTTCACATGAGCGATGCGTGGCTGGACGGCGAACTGGTCGCGATGAAGGCCAGCGGCGTCAGCGACTTTCAGACGCTTCAGAATGCTCTCAAGCAGGGCGCCGACGCGGAGCTCGCGTATTATATTTTCGATCTGCCGTTTTGCGATGGCCACGATCTCACCCGCACGCCGCTGATCGAGCGCAAGCGGCTGTTGCGCCAGTTGCTTAGCACGAGCGACGCCGGGCCGTTGCGCTACAGCGATCACCTGCAAGGGGAAGGCGGGCGCATGTACGGCCAGGCGTGTTCGCACGCGCTGGAAGGCATTATCTCCAAGCGCGCTGACAGTCCGTATCAATCACGACGCGCACGCACATGGGTCAAAATCAAGTGCATGCGCGCCCAGGAATTCGTGGTGTGCGGCTACACCGATCCGGCCGGTTCGCGCAAATATTTCGGCGCCTTGCTGCTGGGTTATCACGACCCGGACGGTCGGCTCGTTTACTGCGGTCGCGTGGGTACCGGCTTTGACTCGAAATCGTTAAAGGCCGTGCATGAATTGCTGTCCGCGCGGACACGCAAAACCTTGCCAGTGCGGGAATTGCCGAAGGATTTCGACAAGCGTGGCGTGTACTGGGTGCGGCCCGATCTGGTTGTCGAAGCGACCTTCGCGAACTGGACGGATGACGGCTTGCTGCGGCAGGCGTCGTTTAAGGGCATGCGCGAGGACAAAAAGCCGCGCGAGGTCGTGCGCGAGCAGCCGACAGCCGTGCCTGCGCGCTCCGCCGCTTCGCGTAAGCCCGCGAGCATCCAATCAAAAACGACAACCGCAACCCGTTCGAATTCGCTACAGGCCCGTATCGCCGGCCAGCACCTGACGCACCCTGATCGAATCCTGTATCCAGGGCAAGGCGCCACCAAGCAGGATCTCGCGCTGTTTTACGAGCGCATCTCGGACTGGGTGCCGCCGCATATAGCAGAACGGCCGCTATCGCTGGTGCGCTGCCCGCAAGGGAGTGGCAAGAGTTGTTTTTTTCAGAAGCACATCACCGACGCGCTTCCGGACGCGCTCAAGGGCGTCACCGTGCAGGAGAAAGAAAAGCGCGCGACATACATCACGATCAGCGACCTGTCCGGCCTGATCGCGCTGGTGCAGCTCGGCGTGCTGGAGATCCATCCCTGGGGCAGCCGCGCGGACAATCCGGAGAAGCCGGATCGTCTGGTGTTCGATCTCGATCCTGACCCGGAACTAGGCTGGAAAGAGGTCATACAGGGCGCGCGCATGTTGCGCGAACGTCTGGACGAACTGTCGCTGAAAAGCTTCGTCAAGACTTCGGGCGGCAAGGGCTTGCACGTGGTCGTGCCGGTGACGCGGCGCACGAGCTGGGAGGAATTCAAGGCGTTTTCGAAAGGCGTCGCGCAAGATGCCGCGCGCTGTGATCCGCAACGCTACATCGCGACCATGAGCAAGGCAAAGCGCAAAGGGAAAATATTCATCGACAGGTTACGCAACGGCCGAGGCGCCACCAGCGTGGCCGCATATTCCACGCGAGCGCGCGCGCAAGCGCCGGTGTCGACGCCGGTAAGCTGGGATGAACTGGACGACATCGAAGGGCCCGGCGCCTTCACCTTGGCCAATCTTCCAGCACGGCTGGAATCATTGAAGGCGGACCCGTGGCAAGACTTTTTCGAGACGCGCCAGTCGATTACCATCGCCATGCTGAAAGCGGTGCGCGCGGCCTGACGATATCAAATCAACTCAACGACAAGAATCCAATGCAAACGAAAAATCACGATGCAGGCAAAGGCCGGCTGGAACGGCTGGCGTGGCTGCTGGACAGCTCCATCCCGTTGCCGGGGACGAACTTTCGCGTGGGTCTGGATGGCGTGATTGGCCTTATCCCCGGCATCGGCGACGCGGTGGGCGGCGTGTTATCCAGTTACATCGTCGCCGAAGCCGCACGCATGGGAGTGCCTAAAACCATACTTATCCGCATGGCCTTTAACGTGATCGTAGAAACCGTGATCGGCATGATTCCGATCGTCGGCGATCTGTTCGACATCGCGTGGAAAGCCAACAACCGCAACGTGGCCCTGCTGCGCGAACACTTAGGCGACCCGCGCCGCACGAGCACCCGCAGCCGCGTGTTCGTGATCGTTCTGAGCGTTGTCCTGTTCGCCGTTATCATCGGCATCATCGCGCTTGGCGTCCTGGTCATCGCCGCGCTGGTGCGGGCGCTGTCGGGGTGAATGCGTGAAGTAGGCGTCCGGCGAGCATTTTCTCAGGAGCACTATTCAGAACTTGACCCGGAAACCGAACGGTTTCAGAATGAAACCGTTCTGCATCTATCGTGAGACTATCGCAATGCCAGTTACTCTTTCAATCAAACACGTTCCAGACCACATCGCGCAAGGACTGAGGGAGCGCGCGGCGACAAATCATCGGTCGATTCAAGGCGAATTGATGGCGATCCTTGAGGCCAGTCTCCACCAGGAGAGAAGGCTTACCGCGCGGGAGTTGCTGGAACAGGTGCGCGCACTGGGCCTGAAAACGCCAGACGACGCAGTGGCCATGATTCGCGCGGACCGAGATGCGCGCTGAGGTTCGCGCCTGAGAGGCTTGATCTCCTGGTAATCAAAGTCGTCGACGCCTCAGCCCTGGCGGCGCTTGTATTTCAGGAGTCTCGCGCCGACGAGGTGGCCGATCGGTTGGTGCAGGGCCGACTGGTGGCGCCCGCGCTTCTAAACTTCGAAATGGCCAGTATCTGCCGAAAAAAGATTGCAGTCGCGCCACGCCAGCGCGAAACGATGATTGCCGCCTATCACCAGTCGTTGCGGCTCGAAATCGAGTTCCTTCCAGTCGATTTCCACGCGCTCGTTCAGACGGCGGAGAAGGCTCGGCTTACAACCTACGATGCCGCTTACTTGTGGCTGGCCAAAACACTGCCCGCGCAACTGATAACACTGGACGAACGCCTCGCCAACGCGGCAAGGCGCGCGGCTCGAAGCGCCAGGTAAGATGCGGCTGCGAAGACAGTGCTTATAATGCAACGAAGGGACGCTTCAATGAAAGCTCTGCAACATGCCTGCAAGCCGCGCGAAACCGTTTTCGACAAGACGCGGCGTGACACAGTGCTCGATCTTGGTGATCTCATCCAAGACCGCATCGATGTGGAAGACTTCTTCGCGGAAAATCACGTCACCGAGGGCATGGAAATCCTGCTGACGGAAGGCTTCCGCCGGCTGGAGCGTAAATCCACACAAGGCGTTTTCAAGCTGACGCAGGCGATGGGCGGCGGCAAAACCCATAACCTGCTCGCCTTCGGTTTGCTGGCCAGGAACCCGAGTTGGCGTCGGAAGGTTATGGCCGGGTTCTACCAGCCGGCCGATATTGGCGAAGTCCGGGTCGTCGCGTTTTCGGGTCGCGAGAGCGACGCACCGTATGGCTTGTGGGGCGCGATCGCCGCGCAGCTTGGCAGGAAAGAGCAGTTCAAGGATTATTACAGCCCGTTGTCCGCGCCGGGACAGACGGCCTGGGTCAACCTGCTCAAGGGCGAGCCGCTGGTTATCATGCTCGACGAGTTGCCACCGTATTTCGAGTACGCGAAGTCGAAGACGATCGGCAACTCGGATCTCTCGGTGGTCACGGCCACCGCGCTGTCGAATCTCCTGGTCGCTCTGGGCAAAGACGAGCTCAGCAATGTCTGTCTGATCATCGCCGACCTGACGGCATCGTATGCCGGCGGCAGCTAGAAGATCATTCACGCCCTGAAAGACCTGGACAAGGAGACCGGCCGTAGCGCGATGAACCTGGAGCCGGTGCGCATGAACACGGATGAGTTTTATCACATTCTGCGGAAGCGGATATTCGCGGAATTACCCACCGAGGACGAGATCGCGGAGGTCGCGCAAGGCTACGCTCGCGCCGTGCGCGACGCGCACCAGATGGATGTCACCAATGCCTCACCGGAGCAGTTCGCGCAGCGCATCGCGGAGTCTTATCCGTTCCATCCTGATATTCGTGACCTATACGCCCGGTTCAAGGACAACAGCGGCTTTCAGCAAACGCGAGGACTGATACGCCTCATGCGCATCGTGGCCTGCCGGTTGTGGGAAACCGACGAGGCAGCCAGCAAGTATCTTATCGCCGCGCATGATGTTGATTTGAACGATAGAGAGACCTTGACCGAGATCAACCAGATCAACAACACGCTGGAGGCCGCCATCTCGCACGACATCGCGTCCGGCGGTCAGTCGGTGGCCGAGATCATGGACACCAATCTCGGCGGTCATGACGCCCGTGATGTCATGCGTCTGCTGTTCGTGGCGTCGCTGAGCAACGTGTCCGGCGGCACCAAGGGCCTGACTGTATCTGAAGTCATTGCCAATCTCTGCGCGCCGGGCCGCGATATATCGAAACTCCGCAACGAGGTCATCAACCGTCTGTTCACCGCCGCCTGGTATCTGCACACCAGCCGGGATGGCCGGCTGTTTTTCAAGAACGTGCAGAATCTGGTGGCGCGGCTGCACACCACGGCCGAGAGTTACCTGCGCGACCAGTCGATCAAAGAACTTAAAGAGCGGCTTGTCGAGCTGTTCAAACCGGTGAACGCCTGGTGCTACCAGCGCGTGATGCCGCTGCCGGCGGTCGATGAGATCGATGTCGCCCAGGACAAAGTGGTTCTGATTATTTCCGAGCCGCATTCCCAGGGTCTGAATCCCGACCTCAGGAAGTTTCACGAGAATCTGGACTTCAAGAACCGCGTTTGTTTTCTCACCGGCCAGCGCAATTACGACGCGGTGCTCAATTCAGCCAAAGAGCTGAAAGCGATCAACCACATCATTGGCGAAATAATCAGCGAAGGTACGCCGGACAACGACCCGCAGCTCGTGCAGGCACGCGAACTCCTGGACCGCGTTCAGACCCAGTTCCTGAGCGCCGTGCGCGAGACCTTCACCACGCTCTTTTATCCAACGCGGGAACGGCTGATGTCCGCCGATTTTCTGATGGAATTCAGAGGCAACCAGTATCAGGGCGAGGATCAGATCATCAAGGCGCTCAAGGACAAGATGAAGTACACGGAAGATATCAGCGGCGAGACCTTTCGCATAAAGGTCGAGGAGCGGCTGTTCACGCAGAAGGCTATGCCATGGAACGAGATCCAGCGGCGCGCCGCGATGAACCCGGCATGGCAATGGCACCGCGCCGATGCGCTGGACAAGCTCAAGGACGAGAGCGTGCACCGGGATATCTGGCGGGAGCAGAGCGGTTACGTCGAGAAGGGGCCTTTCGCAAGGCCCGCTACCGGTGTCAAGGTACAGCAACTATCGCGAGACGACGAAACAGGCCTTGTTAAACTGCGTATCACGCCGGTGAATGGCGATGCGGTCTATGTCGAGACCGGCGGCCCCGCAACGACCGCATCACAAAAGCTCGCCGGACGCGACTATGAAACCAGTGAATTCAGGGTCTCCTTCCTGGCCGTCGATTCCAGGGGCGAGTACGAGACGGGCGAGCCGGCGCCCTGGTGCAACCAGATCACCATCCGCTCGCGCGTCTACCAGCATGGCGACGCGCGCATGGTGGAGCTGCGGGCCGCGCCGCCGGCGCCAATCCGGTACACCAAAGGATGGCTCCGATCCAAAGCTGCAGGGCGGCCGCTACGATGAGCCTTTCGCCGCGCCCGCCGGCACGCGCCTGGTACTCGCGGTTGCCGAGTACGATGGCATTGTCTCGGAGTTGCACAAACGGGAATCACCTGGCACAAAGATGAAGGCGAGAAACCTGTCGATAAGGCTCTGCCGGCCACTTGGCGGCCCGCCGACGGTTTAACCTTCAGTGAGACGCGCGTTTGCTATGGCTTTATCGAGCGCCTGCGCAAACACGCGGGTCGGGCCGGCGTTCAGCGGATAGGCGTGCTGGTCGATGACAGTCAATGGGCTGAGTTCATTCTGGCTGATCGCATGGCGCTGGATGCCGATCAGATCGAACGCACCGTCGAGCAATTGCGGGGGCTGATCGAAGCGGGTGAAATCAGTATCGAAGCCAGCTTCATCGCATTCGCCACAGGCCAGAATCTGCTCGACTATATTCAGGAGTTAAAGGTGGAGCTACGGCGCGGTGAGGTCGAGTAGTAAGTATGGCCGCACACTCGAAGGTGACCTACGAAGGCTTCGGTTTCTGCCCGCGGGAATCCGCGCATCATTTTGTGGTGAACATCCCGGCCAGCAACCGTGAGGATGTGGCCATCTCCGAGCACTTCACGTTCGATGCCATCGAAGGGCGCAGCCCGCCAACGTTCGGCGCGGGCCAGAACGACGGCAAGCTGCGCTCGATCCTCGCGCGGCCGAAGTGGGGCGCCATCGCCGACGAGCTGCGCGTGGCGTTCAACCGTCGCCTCAAGGCGCAGGGGATCAAGGCGGGCCGCTGGAAGACTGGCATCAATCCTGTTTCGCGGTTATTGGGCAAGGAGCTGACGTTGCTGGCTTGGGGCATCGAGGAAGCCGATCCCGCGCTGATCGCAACGGCCATCAAGAACTGGCAGGGCCTTGTACCGGAGGAGCGCTGGTGGTTGTTCACCATGACCGCCGCCGCCACCGGCCACGCCGTACATGGTCGCGGCCACGGCTGGCGCAAGGCGATCCGTTACGCGCTCACGGAAAACCCGGTGACGGACGCGCCGCATCAGCCGCCACCGATGTTCCGGCTGGTCGCGCGGGAAAATGAAATTACAGCGGGAAGGCCGGACAAACGGAAGCGCAAATCTTCCGGCAAGATCGCGTCATGAACGACTCGCCGCGCGCGGCGGAGAATGCGCCCTCGATAAACTCCAAGCTCGCTGCCGATGCGGATGCCAATACCTTTATCGAAATCCAGTTCCCCGTCTCAAAGCTCTCCAAGGAAAGCTACAAGGAGCGCAAGGCCAACTACAGCCAGACATTGACCGGGCTCGGCAAATGGTCGGGCCGCAAGCCGCTGATCATGGTCCGCGCCACCATCCTGGGTCTGCTGATGCCGGCGAGCGACGATCCGCAAAAAGATCGTGAGATCTTTCTGAAGGTCCTCACCATGGACGAGGTGGGCTTGTGGCGGCGCAAGCGCAAGAGCATTTCTCTGCGCGATATCCATGCGCGGCTGAGTGACGCGGAGCGTCGATCATGGTTCGACGCCGACGCGAATCCCGAGCGCCCTGGATTGATAAGCGGCTTGACCCGCGTGCAGAAAGACGAACTGCAAAGACTTGTTTTCGACCGCCTGAGCTACGACGGCAAGCTGGTTTACTACGACCGGCCCGAGCAGATTGACGGCCCATCGGAGCAGGCGTGGATTGAGATCAACGCCCACCTGAACACGCACGCGAACAATCTGCCGGAACTCGTGCGCGAGCTGGGCATGCGGCGTTTCGGTCACGCGCCTAGAGTCGGCGATGCGTTCTGCGGCGGCGGCAGCGTGCCGTTCGAGGCGGCGCGCATGGGTTGCGAAGCGTATGGCTCGGACCTGAATCCGGTCGGCGCTTTACTCACCTGGGGCGCGCTGAACATCGTCGGCGGCGGCGAGGAAGTCGCCAAGCCGGTGCGCGCGGCGCAAAAAAAGGTCTGCGAAGCCGTTGACCGGCAGGTCACCGAGTGGGGCATCGAGCACAACGCGCAGGACTGGCGCGCGGACGCCTATCTTTATTGCACCGAAACGATTTGCCCGGAATGCGGCTGGAAAATACCGCTCGCGCCATCCTGGGTGATCGGTGAGAAGACACATACGATTGCGCGCCTTGAAGCCGATGAGCAGAATCGTTGCTTTCACATCGAAATACACGAGGGCGTTCCGAAAGAAGAACTGGCTGACGCCCGCGGAAGAGGCACGGTGCGTAGCTCACGTCTGGAATGTCCGCATTGTCGGAACTCCACGCCGATAAATGTCATTCGCGGCGACCGGCGCGGTGACGGTGTCAAAACCTACGGTTTGCGTTTGTGGGAGAACGAAGACGTGACCCCGCGCCCGGACGACGTGTTTCAGGAACGGCTTTATTGCATCCGCTGGGTGGAAACCTGGATTGACGATGCGGGCACGCCGCATCGAAAACGTCACTATCGCGCGCCCGACGCGGCGGACCTGGAGCGCGAGCAGAAGGTGCTGACGTTGCTGCAAGAGCGCTTCGCCGACTGGCAGGCCAGGGGCTATATTCCCAGCCGGCGGATCGAGCCGGGCGACAAAACCGATGAGCCGATCCGCACGCGCGGCTGGACGCATTGGCATCATCTGTTCACGCCGCGGCAGTTGTTAGTGCATGGTCTAATCATAGAAGACGTTTTCGAAGAAAGTGCAGGAGATGCAGCCAAGGTCTCCGGGCTATTCATTGCAGGCCGGTGTGCCGATTGGGATTCTCGTCTAGCTCGATGGATAGCAGATGCTACGAAGGAGAATGGAGCGCAAACGTTCAGTAACCAAGCTTTGAATACGCTGAGCAACTTTTATGGAAGGCCTTTAAGTCTTCTGACCACAACCATTTTAGCTCCGATCGAAAGCTCTAGGCTCTTTGGCGGAGCGCTGGTAGCAACATCTGATGCCCGCGAAGTGGAAGACGACTCGGACATCTGGGTAACCGATCCCCCCTACGCCGACGCCATTAACTACCACGAGCTTTCCGAGTTCTTCCTCGCCTGGTACGAAAAGCACCTGCCCGGGCTGTTCCCAGACTGGCACACTGACAGCAAGCGCGCTTTAGCGATCCGGGGATCGGGAAGAGACTTCCGGCAGGGCATGGTCGACGCTTACCGGAATCTGGCTTCCCACATGCCGGATAACGGCCTGCAGGTAGTCATGTTTACGCATCAGGATGCGAGCGTATGGGCGGATCTCGCCTTGATTCTGTGGGCCGCGGGACTGCGCGTTACGGCAGCTTGGACTATTGCGACCGAGACGGAATCCGCGCTGAAGGAAGGCAACTATGTGCAGGGCACGGTGTTGATGGTGCTGCGCAAGCAGATGGCCGGGGAAACCGCGTTTCTTGACGAGATCGTGCCGCAAGTCGAGATCGAAGTCGAAGCTCAGCTTGCCTCTATGCTCAAACTTGAAGACAAGGACGACCCCAATTTCAGCGACGCTGATTACCAGCTCGCCGCCTACGCCGCCGCGCTGCGCGTGTTGACGCAGTACAAGGGCATCCAGGAGCTGGACGTGAACTACGAACTCGCCAGCGAGCGAAAACGGGGCCAGACTTCGCCCATCGAGAAGATCATCGAAGACGCGGTCAAGACCGCCAGCAACTTTCTCGTGCCCAAAGGTATCGACAAGCCTCTGTGGCGGCGGTTGAGCGCGGAAGAAAAGTTTTATCTGAAGGCCCTCGAAGTCGAGTCCCACGGCGACTATCGCAGCGGCGTGTTTCAGGAGTTCGCGCGCGGCTTCGGCGTGCGTGAGTACGATGATCTTCTACACAGCGGCAAGGCGAATCAGACGCGGCTCAAAACGGCCTCGGAATTCAAGCGCAAAGGACTGGGTGGCGACGGCTTCGCGGCAACACTGTTGCGTCAGGTGCTGTTCGCCGTGTTCCGCGTCGCCGAACGCGAGGAAACCAAAGAGGGTATGACCTGGCTCAAAACGGAGATTGCCGATTACTGGGCGCAGCGGGAGAATATCGTCGATCTGGCCCGTTATCTCAGCGGCTTGCCAATGCCGCACTGGGCGCGGGACGTCGCCGCGGCGCGTCTATTGGCCGGCGCGGTGGAAAACGATCACGTGTGATTACAAGATGCGCCTTATCGGAGGTCAGCACTATGAAATTTACGCGAATTACGATTAACCCCAAACAGATGGGTGGGGCACCGTGCGTACGGGGCCTGCGCATACCTGTCGCAACCGTGGTGGGCATGGCGGGCGACGGAATGGCGGAGACCGAGATCCTCAAGGCTTACCCGGACCTGGAGCCGCAAGACATCCATGAAGCACTGCAATATGCGGCTGAGGCCGTGCGGGAACGCGAGCTGCCTTGGCACGTTAACAGACAGGGGGAGATCGCAATACGATGAACACCACTGTAAAGGAAGCCGCCAGAAAACTTGTCGAGGAACTGCCCGATGAAGCGACCTGGGACGATCTCATGTACGAGATATACGTCCTGCAGAAGATCGAGGAGGGTGTGCGGGCGGCGGATGAAGGGCGAGTCTTGTCTCACGAAGAGGTCAGGCAGCGGTTCGGCCTTAAGAGCCTATCCCAAAATTCTCAGGGCTCGTAATTCCCGCTCGTGTTGAGCCTGTCGAAGCACGACCGGAAGCGATTGCAGTGCATGGTACTTCGACAGGCTCAGTGCGAACGGAATTTTGGGACAGGCTCTAAGTGAAGCTCGAATGGACCGAGCCGGCGATCAGTGCGCTCCAGGCAATTCACGATTTCATCGCTCTGGATCAACCGTTTTATGCCGCTCGCTTTGTCGACCGGCTGACCGTGGCCGCTGAGCGGCTTATCGATTTTCCGAAACTTGGCCGTAGAGTACCGGAGGCGCGGCGCGGGGAAGCCCGCGAACTGGTCTTCCAAGGCTATCGAATTATCTATCGCGTTCGCCCCGATCGGGTACAGGTGCTGAACGTGCTGCACGGCAGCCGTGATCTTTCACGCATGAAGCCG
>JACCYU010000212.1 GCA_013696315.1 Gammaproteobacteria bacterium
GCCGCAAGCGCCACGCCGAACTCATTGCCTTGCTGGATGGCATCATCCATCATAAGAACGACCATGTGATCAGCATGGACATCGGCCCGGCGGACACCGTGAGGCCGCGCGTGGTGAGTCTCGGCAAAGAATTCCAGGCGGTCGCGAGGGAAGCGGTGATTGTCTGAAGACTGCGCCGTCGCAGCGCGAGCGCTGAGGTGGTGCAGATTTTTCAGGGCAGCGCTCGCGTTTATATAGTTCTTTGACAACTCGATACTTTTCACTTTTTCGACGATAGACAATGCCCGTTAAGCGTTAAAAAGGCGCTGGAAGTACCAGCGCTCGCGAACTGGCCTGCCAGATCAGTTGGAATGCGGCTTCCAGCGCGGCCTGTTATCCGCAGCGAAACGCTGCGGCCTCATTGAAGCGAGTGAAAGCCCGCAAACTGATCGACGCCATTCGCGGTTATCCGCAGCGAAACGCTGCGGCCTCATTGAAGCGTATCGGACGCCCAAGAGGGACCTCTCCCCTCCTCACGTTATCCGCAGCGAAACGCTGCTGCGCTCCGTGTCGGGAATTGGCCCAACGACGGCAGCGACCGTGATCGCGGCGCTGCCGGAACTCGGCAGGCTCATTCGCCGCGAAATCTGTGCGCTGGTCAACGTCGCCCCGATGAACCGCGACTCAGGGCAAATGCGCGGGCGACGCGCCATCACCGGCGGCCAAGGGCCAGGGTGCGGCATACGCTGCTAGCGCCATCGCCGTTCTCCATACCTGGCATGGCTCAGAAGATCGATGACATGCTTGAGCCCAATCGTTGAATGGGTTCGCAACAGCGCCAGGAAAGTCCCGCGGATTGCGCTCGGCGGAAAAAGGTCCAAGTTCGTATGGGCAACGGACGTCCCGATAAGTTGTTGAATAAGCTCACACTATTTAGAGGCCAAGCGGACTCATAATCCCTTGGTCCCAGGTTCGAGTCCTGGCGGGCCCACCAAACGAAGGCTTTGGCAAAATCGTCGACATCGCGCGCGACTTTACAGAGGACTCGATCGCTGATCGAGTCCTGGCCGAGCCACGTCGGGCGCGTGCCTGCAGGCTATCCCGGTATACTGCCCGTTACTTTTTTTCGGGTAACGCGATTTCGATTACTTCAAGTTGCACGTCGCCCGCCGGACGCCGCCATATGACCTCATCCGTCTCACGGGCGCCGAGCAAGGCCTTTCCCAAAGGCGAAACCCAGCTGATGAGACCTTGCGACACATCGGCTTCATCTTCACCCACCAGCGTATAATCGCGCTCCTCGCCATCCGGTGTTGCCACGCTCACACGTGTACCAAAAGTCACCTGCTCGGGCGCCTGCGTGGGCACCGGCACGAGTCTGGCCGACTCGATGCGCGCGGCGTAATAATCCATATCCCGCTCAACCTCCGCCAGCCGATCTCGCGCGCTAATCTCGTCGTGCACCTTCAGCGCGGATCGCTCCGTGGACAGTTCGGCAAGACGCGCTTCGAGTAAATTCAATCCGCGCGGTGTAACGTAGTTCGTTTCCCTACTGATCAGGCGCTCGGGCGGCGTGGCGCTGTCGGCGACAAGATCTTCATTGACAAAGGCCCGGCTCATATCAACCTCCTGTTGATTGGTAAAACAACAATTGCGCTTGATAGCGGAGTGATTCGACGCTTCAACAGATACCCCACACTTGGAGTTTAGCGCGTTGCGTCGTTAACCCCCAGACGGTATTGGAGCCGAACCGTCGCCAGCGCGTCCAGCAACTTATCTACGTGCGCGTCCGTGTGCATCGTCGACAACGTGATGCGTAGCCTTGCCGTGCCCTTCGGCACGGTGGGCGGCCGAATGGCGGTGGCGAGTATGCCTTGTGCCACCAGCGCTTCGCCGATGATCGTGGCGCGCGCTGCGTCGCCTATCAACAAGGGCTGGATCGGAGTTTCGGACTTGACCAGCGGCAAATCCAGCGCCGCCGCGCCGTTACGGAATCGGTTCACCAACTCGCGCAGCCGTTCCCGCCGCCACGAGTCCCGTTGCGCGATGCGCAACGCCGTGCGCGTCGCCTCGGCTATCGCGGGCGGCGGGGCCGTTGTGTAGACGTACGTGCGCGCCGCTTGAATGAGTATCTCTATCAGTGCCTCGCAACCGGCCACGAATGCGCCGAAAGTGCCGAACGCCTTGCCCAGTGTACCCATCAATATCGCCACCCGTGAGATGTCTATGCCGCAGTGCTCCAGTGATCCGCGGCCGCTTGCGCCCAGCACGCCGAGTCCGTGAGCGTCGTCTACCATCAGCCATGCATCATGTTGCATAGCGACATCTGCGAGTTCGGCAAGTGGCGCGATGTCGCCGTCCATGCTGAAGACGCCGTCGGTCACGATCAGCTTCTTGCCTTGCTCACGGATCGCAAGTTTGCGGCTTAGATTTGAAACGTCGCGATGCGGGTAGCGCATCAAACGCGCCCCGGACAACAGGCCCGCATCGATCAGGGAAGCGTGATTGAGTCGGTCTTCGAGCACACTGTCGCCGCGACTGACGAGCGTTGAGATCACACCGAGATTAGCCATATAACCGGTCGAGAAGAGCAATGCGCGCGCCCGCCCTGTGAACTCCGCGAGATCTTCCTCCAGCGCGTGATGCGCGCGCGTATGACCGTTGATCAAATGCGCCGCACCGCTGCCGACGCCGTATTCTTCAACCGCTTTCTTGAAGGCTGCGACCACGTCCGGATCATTCGCCAGCCCCAGATAATCATTACTGCAGAACGAGACCATGCGCCTGCCGTCGATGACCTGCTCCGGGCATTGTGGCCCTTCGGCGATGCGCCGCGCTCGATAAAGCCCAGTCGCACGGCGTAGCTCAAGTAAGGGTCTCAAATCTTTCAACGATCTTGTTCTAGCTCTGTTGTCGTAGGTCGCGTCGTTCGTACAAATGCAGCCAGGCCGATCGCCGATCCCCATCCCACAGACTATCATAAGCGGCTTTCACCAGGTCACCACCGTATTTCCGCTCCAGGCGCCGGATTACGAAATGTCCGCGCGCGATGTCCTGATAGTGGTCGATAAACAGCA
>JACCYU010000213.1 GCA_013696315.1 Gammaproteobacteria bacterium
CTCCAGGATCCGGCTGACGATCGCGAGGCCGTCGTCGCCGCCGTCGAGACCGAGTGACGGCTCGTGGCGGTGCTCGGGCGGGAGGGTCCCTGCGGAGATATCCGTGGCATCGACCTCGGCCTCCGGAAAGGCGAGGCGCAGGCGATCGCGATGCATCCGCTTCCCGTTCCGATGTCGAGGATGCGGCGGGGATCGTCGAGCCACGGCGAGAAGCGCGATTCGATGAGCTCTGCGATCGGCGATCGTGGCACCAGCACGCGCTCATCGACATAGAAATCGAGCCCCGCAAACCACGACTCGCCGAGGACATAGGCGGCGGGCTTGCGGGTACGGATGCGCTCGCGGATGAGTGGGAGGGTGCGCGCCTTGCCCTCCGAGATCGGCGGCTGATCGAGCACCGCGTCGGCGACATCGAAGGGCAGGATTAGGGCGTGGAAGACGACGAAGACCGCCCCCTCACGGGCGCTCGTCGTACCGTAGCCATAGGGCGCCCTCGAACCGGGCCTCGGCCCACAGGACCAGATCGCGGGGGGTCTCGACCTTATCGAGCGTGAGACGGCCTGGGCGCTCGGATCTGGCCCCCGGTTTCACCGGGTCTCTTCGGCCTCGTGCCGGGTACTCGCCGCTCCCCCGGCCATGACACCACCCATGTCGTGATGTCACCGCTGCAGCTCATGCAACGTCTGGCCGCGCTGGTCCCGCCCCCACGGCTCGGTCAGCATCAGAGTAGCCGATGTCACTAAACCTCTGACTTAACAAATGAATCTGTTCGTTTTGCTACGCTTCCTGGAAGACCGTTGCTGCCCTATCCTTACTATGATACCTTGCGGCTGACCCAGCCTCGTTTGGATGGGCCAAACCCTGACGAAGGAGAGAATCATGACTGTAGCCAATGTTTCACGAAACCGTCTGCGTGGGTTGCCGAAAGAGTTGCAGGCCGCCCAAGAGTCAATTAACCTTCCCGAGGTTCAGGAGATGCTTCAGAAGCTCTCCCAGTACAATCTCGGCGTCTATAATGCCCCACATGCACGACGAGCAAACTGGTGCATTCCAGCCCCTCCCCCCCGGAATCACACAGGTGGAAGATGGTCTGAAAGTGACATTCCAGCCGGAGGAAGAATGCGCCGACCAGCCCGACCGCTCTTACATGCCGGTGGGATGGTACTGGCACCCCGGAACAGTGTCAGCGGCTGACCAACAGATGTGTGTAATGAGATGCTCAGCACGATGTACATATCAGGGTCAGATGCACACTAGCGGGCACGAGTCGAGTCATGAGACGTTGTGAAATAAGGTAAAGCTAGGGTCAGACACGGTTAAGAAAGGTTTACTCATCACCCGCTTCGAGAGGGGCGCGACATGAAGTGCCACGCCCCTTATTTTCCGCTTGCTGTTTCTAACGAATCGCTTAAGCACTAGCTATTTCTCTTTAGCCTTCCACACAAAGCCCCGTGATTGATTATCATAGATATTCAGAGACTTATTCTTATAATCAAAAGACTATCTTAAGAGAAACAGTATTGGATTTGATATCTAGTCATAATATTCAATCTATGCTTGACGTTGGCGCTGGTTGGATTGAAACCGCGCTATTCTATAAAAATGCTGTGAAAAACTATATTGCTGTCGAGCAAGATATGGAAAGGGCGGAGATACTTAAAAAAGAAGGGTTGGTAGTAATTAACGAAAGTTTTCCATGCACTATTGAAGATAAATTTGACCTTGTCTTGTCATCTCACTCAATACCCGAACAAGTGGAACCTTATGAAGCATTCCTACAAACTGCATGGAAAAATGTAAACAAGCAAGGATATTTAATGATTATTACATTCAAAGGAGCAAACGACGCACTTGAGGATCTCAAAAATGAGTTAGTATCAGATAGAGGTTCTCAGAAAGACGACGAGAGGTTCAAAGGGATGATGCGAATACTTCAATCTTTTGGCGATCCAGTAATAAGGAAGATAACCAGCTATAAAAAAACAAAAGTTCCTGAAGACATTATTCAGAGCATTTCTTGGTCGCTTCGTTTAGATTATTGTCAATGGAAACAAAGATTGCTTTCTGTATTAGAAAGTCGGTTTAAAGATGAACACGGTTATTTCTTTCCTCATGAACATTTAGTCCTGCTTCTTAAAAAGTAAAGAGTTTCAAATCAGAAACCACTTTTCCGGAGATATCCGTGGCATCGACCTCGGCCCTCCGGAAAGGCGAGGGCGCAGGCGATTCGCGATGCAGCACTAGCACGTGCTCGTCGACATAGAACTCGATCCCCGCAAACCAACACTCGCCGAGAACATAGGCGGCGGGCTTGCGGGTACCGATGCGCTCGCGGAT
The DNA here is from genome assembly GCA_013696315.1 of Gammaproteobacteria bacterium. Classification (NCBI taxonomy): domain Bacteria; kingdom Pseudomonadati; phylum Pseudomonadota; class Gammaproteobacteria; species Gammaproteobacteria bacterium. The sequence continues at coordinate 2,338 of JACCYU010000213.1, forward strand.
GAGTGTGAGGGTGCGCGCCTTGGCCTTGCGGGGTCAGCGGCTGGTCGAGCACCGCTCCGGGTGGAGATTCAACTCGGGCTCTTCCAAGAGCAAAGGGCCACCGCCGGCCAGGGCGATCCACAAACGCCCCATGAGCCGAAGCGTCCCGCGCGCCGCGAGACAGCGCAGGCTTGAGATGCCCCGACGCTTGCGTACGGCTTCCTGAAAGCCTCCCCCGACGGACACAAGGTCGTGCAGGAATCGGAACAGGCCGAGGAAGTTGGACTTCCCAGAGGCATTGGGGCCGATTAGAAACACGCGCCGCTGCAATTCCACACGA
>JACCYU010000214.1 GCA_013696315.1 Gammaproteobacteria bacterium
GATCAAGATATCGGCCAAGCGCCTTGAAGCTCAGTGGAAACAAACGCACATTGAAGCGCCCGGGCGCCGCGTGAACATACCGGCCTGACTACTTAACGCAAGGCTTTTGGCAGCCGCACATGCAACGCCCCGGGAACTAACCACTACGCGATGCTGACCGCGGTGCAGTAAACGTGGAAGGCGAGCTTACTCAAAACGCCACTTGAATTGCGCGCTTAAAATGTCGCCCTCGCCCTCGAACCGACCGGCGATATTTTGCTGCAGTCCGTTGTACAGCCGCGGTTCCATCATGAATGGGTACGCATACCCGACATCGAACGATAGACGCGGAGTCGGCGAGTATCCGACGCCCAATGCCAGCCAGACCAGGTCTTCGCTGGCCACAAGTCCAGTATTGCGCTCGCTCGCGGGCAGCGGGCTCTGATCGTATGCCGCGCCTACACGATATTTCCAGCTGTCGCTTTGCCGATAGTTCACACCCAAAGTGTAGCGGTAGGTATTTTCCCAGTTTTCGGTCGTAGTGCCGCCGCCCTGCCTGTAGCCCCCAGGCAGTACGCGCAATTCATCGAACTGGGTCCAGTTCACCCACGTCACGTCACCCGCAACACTCCATCGATCGTTGATCTGGTGCGAGGCGCCGACCGCGAATGAAGCCGGCAGCCCGAGACCCGAGATTACCGCCTGGTCAGTCAGACGTGCGAGATCCGTTGATAACAGTGGGCCCGCGGTATGGAACACGGTTTCATCCTGTGTATCCAGCTGAATGCCGGACCGATAACGCATACCCAGACGGGTGCTTTCGCCAACCGCCAGGGTTGCGCCGAGATTATAGCCATAGCCAGCTGCGTCCGAATCCAACGTGCCCGCCCCGCCACGCGCGAGGTTCTCCGGCGTGTAGGCGATCGCATCCGAACAGGTGAGCAGAGGCAGCTCACCGCGTTCTTCCAGCGCTACGCAGTCCGTATACTGATTAAACTGATGGGACCGCGCCGTATCTAAAAATATGGCGTCGATACCGACACTTACGGCCAAACTGTCGTTGACCGAGTAGGCCAGGCCAGGGCCAAAACTGTGCACTCCGGATAATGCGCTGCCACCGTATCCTTCGCCGTCCATGCGCAGGCCAAGCGAAGCGTCATCCGACACAGGAAACGCGTAGAGCAACCGCCCCGCTCCCGCATAATTTTGTGTGCCTGGGCTGGCATCTGGCAGCGGCGGCACAAAGCCCATTTCAGGCGTAATCGCGCGCGCGCCCGCAACTGTTGAAGAGTGATCGGCGCCCTCTTCGCTGCCTGGGCTGTGCCATGCGAAGAGTTGACCGCCAACGAGTGTATAAGGCGTTGATGGTTGCGCATCAGCGTGGACGATTGCCCCGCCGGCAGTTATCAAAATGGAAACCACCGTGGCGCGCAGCACCGCTGGCGCCGGATGAAGGACGGTAACTATTGTTGTCATGGCGATCCTCCGGTCTTTCCTGAGACCTGCGCTGAATTATAGCACCGGGCGCTGAGTTTGTTGCAATACAACCAACAAAATTTCAGGCGGGAGGCACGGGCCTCGGTCTGCCGTTGCCGTCGATCGCGACGTAAGTCAATTGAGCATCGGATATTTTTATGCACTCTGGATCGACGGGGTTGCGTTGCGCGTAAACTTCGATGTCTACGCGCAGCGAACTGTTACCAATCGAGCCTATTTCCGCGTACACACTCAGAATGTCGCCGACCATGACTGGTTTCAGAAACGTCATGCTATTGACCGCCACGGTCACGACCCGACCTTTGGCGCGCAGCACGGCGGGGATGCTACCGGCGATATCCACCTGCGACATGATCCAGCCGCCGAAGATATCGCCGCCGAGGTTGGTATGCGCGGGCGTAGCCGGAATCCGCAGTACCGGAATACGATCCGCGGGCAGCCCGATTGTATGACTTGTCACGCCAACTTTGCTCGCGCCTGAAGGTCAATATTGATTAACGTGCACAATAAGGCTGCGCCAATGCCGCGTTCAAGTGAAGCGTGTACTTCATTGCGCTCGAGGCCGGTGTCCGCGCGCATTTGAATCAGCGCGGATGGGGAACCACTTATAAGGCTGGAATCCAATATTGGGAAATCGGTTCTTTCGCCAAACTCTACCGGCAGCGCTGCCTGACAAGGTCGGCATGCCTAACGAGGAATCCATGGCTCCGTCAACCGCTTCAGCAACAACCGTGCGAGATGTCCCCGCAACCGCGCAAGTCACCGCCTCGCTGCCGCGTTATACGGACGCGGAGCGGCGGGCCGCGATAAGCCGGATCAAGCGTCTGCTTAAAGCGCGGGATGCCGTGCTGGTGGCGCATTATTACACCGATCCTGATTTGCAATTAATCGCTGATGAGACCGGCGGCTGCGTGTCGGACTCCCTGGACATGGCGCGCTTCGGACAGGAACATACCGCCAGCACCCTGGTGGTCGCAGGCGTTCGCTTCATGGGCGAAACGGCAAAAATCCTGAGTCCTGAAAAGCGGGTATTGATGCCAACCCTCGAAGCAGAGTGCTCACTCGACCTGAGCTGTCCGCCGGCGGCGTTCAACAAGTTCTGCGACGAACACCCGGACCGCACCGTTGTTGTTTACGCCAACACCAGCGCGGAGGTCAAGGCGCGCGCGGACTGGGTAGTGACCTCCAGCATCGCCGTGCGGATCATCAGCCACCTTATGGACGAAGAGCGCAAGATCCTGTGGGCGCCGGACCGCTACCTGGGCCGGTATCTCAACGAGGTAACCGGGGCCGACATGGTGCTGTGGAACGGCGCCTGCGTGGTACACGAGGAATTCAAGTCGGCTGGATTGCGCCACTTATTACAGGCGCATCCCGACGCGGCAGTGCTGGTGCATCCGGAGTCACCCGCAGATGTGATCGAGATGGCCGATGTCGTGGGATCGACAACCGCGCTGATCAAGGCCGCCCGTGACCTCTCCCACAACACGCTGATTGTAGCGACTGATCGCGGCATCTTTTACAAAATGCGGCAGGCGGCGCCGGAGAAAACGCTGCTTGAGGCGCCTACGCACGGCGAGGGCGCAACCTGCAAAAGCTGCGCGCATTGTCCGTGGATAGCCATGAATGGGCTGCATAATCTCGAACGCGCGCTGGAATCCGGCGCTAACGAGGTCCATCTGGACGAAGCAGTACGAATTCGCGCCTTAAAATCAACTCAGCGCATGCTGGATTTCGCCCGCGGCGGTTAGCGGGCAGGCGCGCGCAAGAAATACCTGATGTATCCCGTTCGCGGCTTTGATTAGGCCACGGTGCCTGGGGGTAACCGGCTACTGCGTGCCCTGGCGTGATGGTAACGGAAGTGCCAGGCTGTCGGGATCAGCTTCGGATGGCGGCGGGGCCTCAAGCGCCTGCGTGCTTTCAGACGGCAGCATTCGCGAGTCAGCGCTATTGCGCGCGCCCAGCGTGGTTACGGTAGACGTGCTCGCCAGCGCTATCGCTGCCGCGCTTGCGTGCCCGATCAACAAGACCGGCCACGCGCGCCTGCGTAGCGGATAGTAGAGCAGCAGGCAGACGAAGCAGTAAACGAGCAAGGTGAACCAATAAATCGCGGCAGTCTCGATATTGACGTGCAGCCGTCCGAGACGGGTGGGTGCGACAACACCCTGATACGCGATCCACGCGCCTGCGCCGAGCAGTCCGGCGAAGGCAACGAGATGAAAGATGATGCGGCTCTTCATTGTGATCAGGCGTTATAGCTTGAAATGAGCATGAGGATGCATCCGATCTGCCGGAATTAATCGCCCAGGTAGGTATAACCGTGCAGGCCGTGCTCAAGCTCGTCGCACAGCGCTGCCTGGCGCTCGGCACTGAATCCCGCCCCCGCGACTTTTTCCTGATAGACGGCCATCAAATGAGCCGGCGAAAAGTGAACCATGCTCAGCAACTCGTCAACCTTGTCACCGAACTCCGGCGCATCGAGTCGATAACCACCGTCCGGCAACAATTCTACATTAATGGCGTGCGTGTCCCCGAACAGGTTATGCAGATCGCCGAGAATTTCCTGGTATGCCCCGACCAGGAATATCCCCAGAAAGTATGGCGTCCCGGGCTGGTAATCATGCACGGGAAGCGTGGCTTCGATGCGCCCGCTGTCGACGTAGGCCCGAATCTGTCCATCCGAATCACAGGTCAGGTCTTGCAGCACGGCGCGCCGCGTGGGCGCTTCATGCAGTCGATGCAATGGTACGATGGGAAAAATCTGATCGATCGCCCATACGTCGGGCACTGACTGAAACACCGAAAAATTACAGAAATACTTGTCGGCAAGCTTTTCATGGAGTTGTGCGGCAATCTCCTGCGGCGGCTCTGGCATCGCATCGAGCGTGCTCGACAAGCGCAGGCAGATCGCACGATGGAGTTGCTCGGCCCGCACTCTGTTTCGCAAATCGAGAATCCCATGTGTGTACATGGACTGCGCCTCGCTCAGCCAGTACTGCGCCTCATTATAGATTTCACCGACCGACAGCTCATGCTGATGGTCGTAGAGACGCCATAGCTCACGCAGAACCACCACTGAATCAGCCTGCGCGGGCCTCGAAACATCGCCTGCCGAGGCATATTCAACGTCGATGACGTTGGTAATCAACACCGCATGATGCGCGGTCATGGCGCGACCGGCTTCAGTCACGATGTCGGGATGCGGAAGTCGCTCATCATCGCAAATGTCGGCGAGCGCACGCACGATGGTACCCCCGTATTCCGGCAGCGTGTAGTTCATGGAGCAGTAAGCGCGCGATCCGGTGCCTTCGTAGTCAACACCAAGGCCGCCGCCTACATCGACCACGTCGATGGCGGCGCCCAGCGCGCGCAAATCGGCGTAGAAACGCCCCGCTTCGCGCATCCCGCGATTAATGTCGCTGATATTCGCGATTTGAGAACCCATGTGAAAATGCAGCAACCGCATACTGTCCAGTAACGACTCTTCCCTCAAGCGCTCTATCAATGCCAGCACCTGCGCGGCGGACAACCCGAATTTGGCCTTGTCGCCACCCGTGTTCTGCCATTTGCCCTCGCCGATCGAGGCCAGGCGTACGCGCAGACCCAGCAGCGGCGTGACACCCAGCGCACGCGACTCGCGAAATATCAGTTCCAGTTCCGACAGTTTCTCCACGACGATATACACCCGCTGACCGAGCAGCCGTCCAATCAGCGCCAGTCGGATGTACTCCACATCCTTGTATCCGTTACAGATAATGATGCCGTCATCCTTGATAAGCGCCAAGACCGCCATCAGCTCCGGCTTGCTGCCAGCCTCCAGACCGACCCGGCCGCTGCCGTGGTGCAGAATCTGCTCGACGACGCTGCGCTGCTGATTGACCTTTATCGGATAAACCGCGGTGTAGCGTCCACTGTAAGAGCGCTCACGCATGGCGCGATCGACGGCTTCACATAACTGAGTCACGCGATCGCGCAGAATGTGCTGGAATCGCACCAGCACAGGCAGGCGCAGACCGAGTGAATGAAAATCCTGCACCAGCGCTTCCAGCGGCACACCGGCAATGTCCGGCTGACCTCGGTGCGGCGCTACCAGACGGCCGTTAGGATCGATATCAAAATACCCTTCCGCCCAATTGGGAAGATTGTAAACGTGCCGAGCGCGCGCTACTGACCATGACTGCTTCGCTTGCGTGCGTTCGTCTAGCGATGGCATGATTCCGGCTCCCAGCGGCGGGTGGTTATATTCATAGAACGAAGTCTCGCATCCATGCCTGCAACGACCGCATGCGACGCGAGGCAATGCCGCGTTAGCGGGCTCAGTGGTTTCCACTTGTGTATGCGATATGGATGCAAAGCCCATCACCTCCCTCAACAACAACTCAACCATTCCTGGCATCTGACGGAGCAGTTTTATGGCACTGGACAACCGCTGGTTCAGCGAAATATTCGAGCAATGCGATTCGGCTTTTTCTTTGCGTCTAGTAGCTAAGCTGCACGAGGAACAGTCCGCCTATCAAAAAATAGAAATCTACGAGACCGTTGGCTTCGGCAAGCTCATGGTCATCGACGGGTGCGTCATGTTGACAGACCGCGATAATTTCATCTACCACGAGATGATGGCGCATACGGGGCTGTTCAGTCACTCAAGCCCGACGCGCGTCGTCATTGTTGGCGGCGGTGACTGCGGCACATTGCGCGAGGTATTGAAGCACCCCGAGGTAAAAAATGTGTGGCAGGTGGAAATAGACGAGCGCGTGACCCGGCTGGCTGAACAATACTTTCCTCGATTATGCGATGCCAACGACGACCCGCGCGCGCATTTTTACTTCGGCGACGGTATCGACTGGTTAACGCGCTGCGATCCGGCCTCGCAGGACATCATCATTATTGACAGCACCGACCCGGTGGGACCCGCCAAAGGATTGTTCTCGGAAAGCTTTTACCGCGATTGCTACAAGGCGCTGGCTGCGGGTGGTCTGCTCGTGCAGCAAAGCGAATCCCCGCTGGTACACGCGGAGACTATTATCCGCCCAATGGCCGATGCGTTGCGCGCGGCGGGATTCGCGGACCTTGCCGTGCATCATTTTCCGCAGTGCAGCTATCCCACTGGCTGGTGGAGCGCGATCATGGCCCGCAAGGATGGCGCGATTGATTTTGCGCGCGCGCAGGCCGCTGACAAAAAACGCTTCGAGACTCACTACTACAACGCCGAGATTCATCGCGCCAGCAGCGCCGCGCCCGAGTTTTTCCGGCGCACGCTGAGCATTGGAGATGCGAAATAAAAGGGATAAAGAAAGCCCGAGTGCGGGCTTATTGGAGACGTGATATGAAGAGGCGTCTATAGAAACGCCTCAAGCATCGGCCGTCGCAACCTGTCCAGCCGCAGGCGCTGACGCTCGTCAAACAGGCGGCGCGCACCGATGCCGGCCGCCGCCAGAATACCGAAACCCGTGCCGGCCGTGACCAGAAAGAACACCAGAATCTGATACTTGACGGCCTCCATCGGCGGATTTCCCGCCAGAATCTGGCCCGTCATCATGCCCGGCAGACTGACAACGCCAGCGGCGGCCATGGCGTTTACGATAGGGATCAGCCCATTGCGCACGCTGTCGCGGCGTATGTCGGCAATCGCTACCGACCAGTCGTGACCCAGCATCAAACGCGCCTCGATTATGGCCCGCTGCTGCCACGCGAGCCGCGTCAGATTATCAAGTGTCAGCGCCACGCCGGTCATGGTATTGCCCAGCATCATGCCCAAGAGGGGTATCGCGTAGCGCGGTTCGTACCACGGGTCGGGGCCGACGATGACGGTCAACGCCAGGAATGTGACGCTGAATGACGAGACAAACATCGACAGGGTGCCGAGCGCGTACCCGACCAAGCCTTCGAAGCGTCGCTGCTGCCGCCACATCACCTCGTAACCCGCGATGATCAACATCGCCATCGACAGCAGTGCGACCCACCACAGGCTCACATTCGCAAACAGCGCCTCCAGCACCAGGCCGATTAGCAACAACTGCGCCGCGCAGCGAACCGCGGCTACGATCAGGGTGCGCCAATGCCCCGCGCCGGTATACCAGTTGGACGCCGCCAGCGCGGCTACCAGCGATGCCGCAAGACCCAGATCGAATGCGCTGAGCCGGATCATGTCCATCAGCGGCCCATCTCCGTCAGCGGCTCGGGGCCTGCAACCGTCCGTCCGCCATGCGAATGACCCGGCCGGCGACTCGTGTCGCCTGGGCGACATCGTGGCTTACCCACAGCGCGCAGGCATGGTTTGCCTCAAGGTAATCGACGACCACCGCTTCCACCCGCCCGCGGTTAACTTCGTCCAGGTTCGCCGTGGGTTCATCCAGCAGCAGCACCTGCGGCCGATTGCTCAGCAGCCGCGCGAGCGCCAGCCGCTGGCGCTCGCCGCTGGAGAGGCGCGCCACCTGCCAGTCGAGGGTCTCGGGACCAAACCCCAACGGCGCGATCATTGCGGCGCCGTACTTGCCGAAATGCATGCCTGCCGTATCAGCCCACCATTGACTTTCGGCCGGCAGCAACCCCACGCGGCGGCGCCACTCGGGCGGCGGCAGATCCCGGCGGCAAAGGCCGGCGATTCGCACGTCGCCGCTGACGCAGTCCATGTCCGCCACCGCGCGCAAAAACAATGTTTTGCCCGCGCCCGATGCACCCTGCACGAACACGCATTCCAGGGCGTTCAAGGTCAGCGTAATCGGGCCGAAATGCGCGCTGCGCAGATTTTCTATTTCCAGCATACCGAGCCGCCACCGTTGAACTTCAGAATTTGCGTTCGATCTGCAAACCTAACAGATTGGTCCGCACGCGACCTCAGGTAACTGAATCTGTTATCTTGCGGTCAGTCAGAAACGCCACTTGTAAGGAACTCAGTTATGTCCACCTCTCGCTCAGATCAACTGCCCGACATCCAGCTGGATCGCGACAATCTGTATCAGGAAGAAACCTTCTCTGATCGCAGCGCCGGCAGCATCATGCGACTCACACCGGTCAAGCCCGACGGTTCCAGGGACCACGACCGCACGGTGCGGTATCTCGGCCAGACGCAGATCATGTCGCCGATGGGTGCGCTGCCGTTGAATTTTATGCTGGAAGCAGACTCACTGGAGGAAGCCATAAAGCAGTTTCCGCAAGCCGCCAGAAACGCCATGCAGAGCGCGGTCGAGGAAATCAAGGAGCTTCAGCGCGATGCCGCGTCCTCCATTGTAGTTCCGCAGGGAGGCGCCAGCGGGCCTGCCGGTCCACAAGGCGGCGGTCGCCTGTTTCGCCCCTGATCGGGCGGAATGTATGCGCATCGTTGATGTTGGGTGCTGAACAGTCCCCGTGCCGACAACAGAAAACGGGCGCCGCAGCGCCCGTAAACTGACCTGCAAGACGGCAGGATGATCCGCGTGTTACCAACCCTTCAGCGAATCAGCCGTCGCTAGCCTTTCTAACCCGTATCGACATAGGCACGCAGGCGATCTCCATCATGGGTTATAAGCCTGTTCGCCATGCTCGGCGATATCCAGACCTTCGCTCTCGACTTCCTCGGAGACGCGCAACCCAATTGTGAGCTTGATAAGCAGCAACGCGATTGCGCTGACCGCGGCACTCCACGCGATCGCGACGCACACGGTCTTGACCTGAATCAGGATCTGCGCGCTGTCGTAACCGAACTCGGGGCCGACCCAGCCATCGACCACGAAGCCGGCGCCGCCCAGCGCAGGACTGACGAAGACGCCCGTCAGGATGGCGCCTATGATGCCGCCCACCGCGTGCACGCCAAAGGCGTCCAGCGCGTCATCGTAGCCCAGCGCCCTCTTGATGTAGGTGACCGCCAGAAAGCACAGAAATCCCGCCGCGAGGCCGATCACGAGCGCACCCTGCACGCCGACGAAACCGCAGGCCGGCGTGATGGCGACCAGACCGGCGATACAGCCCGTTACCGCGCCCAGCAGGCTGGGTTTGCCCTTGATGATCCATTCAGCGAACAGCCAGGTGAGCGCCGCCACGGCGGTCGCGATGATTGTGTTCGCGAGCGCGAGCACGGCGTAGCCATTGGCCTCGAGGTTGGAGCCGGCATTGAAGCCGAACCAGCCCACCCACAGCATGCACGCGCCGATCAGTGTAAACACGAGATTGTGCGGCGCCATCTGTACCTTGCCGTGCCCGTTTCGCTGGCCGAGGAAGATCGCAGCCATCAGACCCGCGACGCCGGCGTTGATATGCACCACGGTCCCACCGGCGAAGTCCAGCGCGCCCCATTGCCATAACAGGCCCGCCGACGCGTTCATCTCATCGACGACATTCGGGCCTGTGTACGCATCAGGACCAGCCCACCACCACACCATGTGCGCCATCGGCAGATAAGAAAAGGTGAACCAGATAACGGTGAACGCCAGCACCGCCGTAAATTTCATGCGCTCGGCATAACCACCCGCGATCAGCGCGCAGGTAATTGCCGCGAACGTGAGCTGGAACATCGCGAACATCAGCTCAGGGATATACACGCCCTTGCTGAACGTCGCCGCGGCGGTAAATAAGCCGTCCGCGTCGTACACCACGCCTTCCAGAAACATCTTCGACAACCCGCCGAAGATTGCATTGCCGTCGCTGAACGCCACGCTGTAACCGTAAATCACCCACAGCACCGCGATCACGCAAAAAATGGTGAACGTCTGCATCAGGGTAGACAGCATATTTTTCGAGCGCGTCATACCGCCGTAGAAGAGCGCGATGCCCGGCAACGTCATCATGATGACCAGCACGGTGGCAACCATCATCCACGCCACGTTGCCTTCGTTGAATTCGGGCGCCGGCTGCGCCCACGCCGGTGTGCCGACCAGCGCGCCCGCGAGCGCCAGGCATAATCTGCAAGTCAGTTTCATGTTTGTCTCTCGTACTTAAGTTGTAGCGTCACGCGGAGGTATCCGCGCCAGAATTTGTTGCCGCTCGCGTAATCGACATCCTCAGAGCGCATCTGCGCCGACTTCGCCGGTGCGGATGCGTATGGCCTGCTCCAGGGTGGATACGAAGATCTTGCCATCGCCGATCTTGCCCGTGTTGGCGGCTTTGGTAATGGCATCAATGGCGTTGTCGACAAGCTTGTCGTCAATGGCGATCTCAAGCTTCACCTTGGGCAGAAAATCAACCACATATTCCGCACCTCGATATAGCTCGGTATGACCTTTCTGCCTGCCGAAGCCCTTGACCTCGGTGACGGTGATGCCTTGCACGCCGATTTCCGACAGCGCCTCGCGCACGTCATCGAGCTTGAAGGGCTTTATGATTGCGGTGATGAGTTTCATAAGCACGACTCCTCAAGCGCGGACGGTCTCGCCCGCGCAGATTGGTAATCAAAACTTGTAGATCGCTTCCAGACCGAGGGAATACTGGCTGTCATCGACACTGCCGTCAGTATCTACAAAGCTGTCTTCGTCTGACCAGTCCTGGCGCAACTCGCCGCGTATCTCCACCGAGTCGACCGGCAGGTAGGCCAGCGTAGCGGTGACCTCCGTCCATTCCTGGATGACGCCGGTGCGAAAGCCGTCCTCGTCGTCGAACCACTCACCGCGCAGCACCGCGCGCCATTGTTCAGTCAGTTGATAGTTGGCATAGCCGGCAATACCCTTCCATTCCGCATCCGAGCCTGGGGCCACGGCGTCTTCCTGCTGCGCCCAATCGCCATTGACCACGAAAGTAAGCGAGTCGGAGAACAGGTAGGCCACCACCACATCGACCAGGTCGCGCCTGCCGACTACCGCGCCGGGCTCGTTACCGGTATAAGCGGCCGCTGAAACATTGATGAAATCGGTGGGCGAGAACAAGGCGCCCAATTCGAACGTCTTCTCGTCGGCGACATCGCCATCGGCGGCGACAGCGGCCGATTCTTTCAACACATCCCAGCCGTTGTTCACGCCCACAGTGAACTTGGCGCCGCCCGCTGTCTCCATGCTGGCGCGCACGCCAGTGTGCGTGAACGGAATGGCATAACCAAACAGGATAGAGCGGCTGAAGTTTAGGTTGGCCGGGCTTTCGATCAC